>NZ_LIQY01000140.1:0-24019 GCF_001418495.1 Streptomyces pathocidini
GAATTTATGTTCCGGGGACCGCGGCATTTTTGCGTTTAGGGTGCAGTCATGCGCTATGAATTGGTGATCTTCGACAACGACGGTGTGCTCGTGGACAGCGAGTGGTTGTCCAACACCATCCTTGCCGCGTATCTCACGGAGTTGGGCCACCCCACCACGTACGAGGACTCCATCCGCGACTACATGGGCGGTGCCGTCCACCGCGTCCACGATCTCGTATTCGAGCGTTCCGGGCGGCGGCTGCCGGAGGATTTCGACGGGGTCCTCCACGCCAGGATCTTTGAGGCGTTCCGGCGTGAACTGCAGCCCGTAGCAGGGGTGGTCGAGGTTCTCGACAAGCTGGCGGCGGACGGGGTTTCGTGCTGTGTCGCCTCGTCCGGGAGCCATGAGCGGATCCGGGTCGCCCTTGGCAAGACCGGGCTGTACGGGAGGTTCGGCGAGGGGCGTGTTTTCAGTTCGCAGGATGTCGGGCGGGGAAAGCCGGCGCCCGATCTCTTTCTGCATACCGCGGCCGCCTTGGGCGTACCGGCCCAGCGCTGTGCGGTCGTTGAGGACAGTCTGCTCGGGGTGCGGGCGGCTCGGGCCGCCGGAATGGACGTGTACGGGTTCACCGCCATGACGCCGGCAGCCCGACTGGCCGACGCGGGTGCCACCGAGCTCTTCCGGGATATGAAGGACCTGCTCCAACTCCTCGTGTGAAGCGGTGCTCCAGTCGGCCGTGAAGCGGTGCTCCACGCCCGATCGTTCGGCGCGGAACCGACCCGATACGGTGGCGGGCATGAGCGGCCGCGCACAGCTGATGTGGGACGAGGCAGTGACGGGTTATGACTTCGGGCCCGGGCACCCGATGGACCCCGTGCGGCTGTCGCTGACGATGCGGCTCATCGAGGCGTTCGGGCTCGAGCGGGCCGTGGACGTCGTGGCCGCCAAGCCCGCCGGGGACTCCACGCTGCGGCTGGTGCACCGCCTCGACTACATCGACGCCGTACGGCAGGTGTCGGCCGACCCGAAGTCAGCCGACGGCTCGTACGGCCTTGGCACCGAGGACGATCCGGCGTTCGCCGGGATGCACGAGGCGTCGGCGCTGATCGCCGGGCAGTCGGTGGGCGCGGCGGAGGCGGTCTGGCGCGGGGAGGCGGCGCACGCGGTGAACTTCGCGGGCGGGCTGCACCACGCGATGCCGGGCTCCGCCTCCGGCTTCTGCGTCTACAACGACGCCGCCTTGGCGATCGCCCGCCTGCTGGAGCTGGGCGCCGAGCGGGTCGCGTACGTGGACGTGGACGTGCACCACGGGGACGGGGTGCAGGCGGCGTTCTGGGACGACCCCCGAGTGCTGACGATCTCGGTGCACGAGCACCCGCGGACGCTGTTCCCGCAGACCGGCTGGCCGGAGGAGACGGGCGGGCCGGGCGCGGAGGGCGGTGCCGTCAACGTCGCCCTGCCGGCCGGGACCGGGGACGAGGGCTGGCTGCGGGCCTTCGACGCGGTGGTGCCCGAGCTGCTGGCCGCGTTCCGGCCGCAGGCGCTGGTGACCCAGCACGGCGCCGACACTCACTTCGAGGACCCGCTCGCGCACCTGGCCGTGAGCCTGGACGCGCAGCGGGCGGTGGCCGAGGCCTGCCACGAGCTGGCGCACGAGCACGCCGACGGCCGCTGGGTGGCGCTTGGCGGAGGCGGATACGCGATCGTGGACGTGGTGCC
Organism: Streptomyces pathocidini; assembly: GCF_001418495.1. GTDB lineage: Bacteria > Actinomycetota > Actinomycetes > Streptomycetales > Streptomycetaceae > Streptomyces > Streptomyces pathocidini. Next base: position 1,702 of record NZ_LIQY01000140.1, read on the forward strand.
GCGCGCGTGGACGCATCTGGTCGGTATCGCGGCCGGGCGTCCGGTTCCGCCGGAGACGGTGATCCCGGAGGAGTGGACGCACCAGGTGTACGCCAGGACGAGGCAGCACGGGCCCGGCCGGATGACGGACGGGCGCCAGGTGCGGGTGCGCGGCTGGGAGGAGTGGGGCTACGACCCGGCGGACCGGCTGGACCAGGCGATCCGCGCCACGCGTGCGGCCGTCTTCCCGGCCCACGGTCTGCTGCCGTAGGGCTGTCGCGGGGAGGCCGGCCGGATGCTGCGGGGAGGCCGGCCGGATGTTGCAGGGGAGGCCGGAGGACCGGCCGGTGAGCGGCACCGACCCCGCCTCTTCGAACCGACCGCCACCCTGAACTCCTCACCCCGAAACCACCCTTCATCCCCAAACCGACCTCGCTTCCCCGAACAAGGCTGGCCATTACGCCAACTGGGGCTGTGTCACCCCGAACTCCGGTCGTCCGGGCGGGAGATGGGCCAGCATCGGGGGCGTGCTGACTACCGGCGCGTTACGCGCGCATCTGCTGGCGGCCCGGCTGGCCGGACCCGTGGCCACCTCCCGCGAGGCGAGTCTGCGCAGCTACCGGCTGTTCGCCGCCCGTGACCCCCGGGTGCTGCTCGGTCTCGACCCGGACCGGGCATGGCGGGAGACCGATCTGCTGCGGTTGATGGCCGACCGATGCGGGGTTTCGGACGATCCGGAGCACACGCTGGGTCCGGACGTGATCGATCCCGACCGTACGGTGGCCGCTCTGGACGTCTTCGCGAGCCGTCTGGCCGCCGCCGCGGCGGCCCGGGCGCCCGTGCTGCTGGGCACTGGGCACCCGCACCGGCTCCTGGACTTCTACGCCGCATTGGCCGCTGCCCTGTCGTCAGCGGGATGCCCTGTCCTCACCCCGGCGCAGGGCAGACGTGTCGACATAACGACCCGGTTTGGCGTACGTCGGCATCAGCTCGACTACGTACGAGGGGTCGCGCTCGTGCGGGAGGCGGGTGCATCGGAGGACGGTGGGGCTCCCGGGGCGCACACTCACTCGCCGCTACCGGTACGGGCCGCGCTCGCCGCCGTGGCCGAGGGGGACGGCCCCGTTCCGGCGCTGGTCGTCGGGGACCACGGCTGGGTCTGCGGGGCTGGTCAGCTGGGGATCGAGACGATCGGCCTGGCCGACACCGACGACCCGGCGGTCTTCGTCGGCGAGGCCGAGGGGCAGGTGTCCGTTGCCGTGCCGATCGATGACGCTGTGCGAGCCGACTACTACCGGCCGCTCACGCGCTATGTACTCAATCGAGCCTGTCTGTCACGTTAGGCGGCCGATCGCTACTCCTCTTCCCCACTTGCATCACACGCCCCTAATCTGGGGAGGAGCGCACAGCGACGAGAAGTGCCGGAGGGGAAGCCGGTGCCCGTCATGTGCGGAAGGTTCAGGTGTGTCATGGCTGCTGGCGAGAGGCCTCTGAACGAGGTCCAGTTCCTGACGGTGGCGGAAGTCGCCGCATTGATGCGCGTATCCAAGATGACCGTGTACCGCCTGGTGCACAGCGGTCATCTGCCGGCGATCAGGGTGGGAAGGTCCTTCCGGGTTCCGGAGCAGGCGGTGCACGACTATCTCCGCGAGTCCTACGTGGGGGTGGAGACCGCCTGACGCCGACCCTCGGATTACGATCCTCACTCGGCGCCGGGTAGGCTGGCCTGCCGTAGGTCGTGTGGGCTCGGACGCCCCGCACCGAGTGATTCAAGTGAGCGAGGGTAGTCGTGGGCTCTGTTATCAAGAAGCGGCGCAAGCGGATGGCGAAGAAGAAGCACCGCAAGCTGCTCAAGCGCACCCGCGTCCAGCGTCGCAACAAGAAGTAAGCGACAGTTGATCGCGTCCGCCGCCCTCCCGCCGTCCGACGGCGGGAGGGCGGCGTCGTTTGCGGACGGGCCCCTCGATTCGCGCGACCGGCTGGAAACGTAGCTGTACGCATCCCTCCGGTCACCACGGCGCAACATCGGGCCGCTACGGTGATCCGCGGGGGATCGCATCGGAGTCCGGCCGTCGAGGCGTGACCGTAGGAAGGCGCTGATCTTGGGCAGAGTCGTGCTCGTCACCGGTGTCGCCCGCCAGCTCGGCGGCCGTTTCGTACGGCGGGTCCAGCGGGAGCCGGAGGTCGACCGGGTCATCGGTGTGGACGCCGTGCGCCCCGCGCACCATCTGGGCGGGGCCGAGTTCGTGCAGGCCGACATCCGCCACCCGACCATCGCCAAGGTCCTCGCCGAGCACGCCGTGGACACGGTCGTGCACATGGATGTCACCGGCACCCCGCTGGGCACCCGCGGCCGGAGCACGGTCAAGGAGACCAACGTCATCGGCACCATGCAGCTGCTCGGCGCCTGCCAGAAGGCGCCCTCGGTCAAGCGGCTCGTGGTCAAGTCCAGCACCAGCGTGTACGGCTCGGCGCCCCGGGATCCGGCGATCTTCACCGAGACGACCCCGCCCAAGTCGCTGCCCAGCGGCGGCTTCGCGAAGGACGCGGTCGAGGTCGAGGGGTACGTACGGGGCTTCGCGCGGCGCCGTCCCGACGTGGCGGTGTGCGTGCTGCGCTTCGCCAACATCCTCGGGCCGCGCGCCGACTCCCCGCTCGCGGACTACTTCTCCCTCCCCGTCCTGCCGACGGTCTTCGGCTACGACCCGCGGCTGCAGTTCGTGCACGAGGACGACGTGATGGAGGTGCTGCGGATCGCCTCGTCCGAGCCTCGCCGCGGGATGCTCAACAGCGGCACGTTCAATATCGCGGGCGACGGGGTGCTGCTGCTCTCGCAGACCGCCAGGCGTCTCGGACGGCCCACCGTGCCCGTGCTGCTGCCGGCCGTCACCTGGGTCGGGTCGGCGCTGCGCTCGGCGGGCATGACGGACTTCTCGCCCGAGCAGATCCGCCTTCTCACGCATGGCCGGGTCGTGCAGACCACGCAGATGCGGGAGACTCTGGGTTTCGAACCCGGCTTCACGACGGCGGAGGCCTTCGCCGACTTCGCGCGCGGCCGCGGCCCCGGCCTGCTTCCGCCCGAGATTCTCGCCCGTACCGTCGACCGGCTCGCGGACTGTGTGTCCGCTGCCCGCAGTGAGGAGCGCACCTGACATGGCCGACGCCAAGGTCATTCCGTTCGGTGACGGCGAGCGGCGCGGCAGCGGGAAGGGGCCCAAGCCCAAGACGCGGGTGAACGGGCGCGGCGGCGGCCGTCTCGCCCCCGTACCCGAGCAGTCCTCCGGTCCTTCGGACGGGGCGCGGCAGGGCGCTGAGGGGGCCGCGGAGGGCGCTGAAGGGGCCGGTGCGATGTCGGGCGCGGGCAGCTGGGAGCGGAAGCTGGCGAGCGGCCTGTCGTTCCTGCGCCGCCGGGTCACCGGGGAGTACGAGGTCGACGAGTTCGGCTACGACAAGGAGCTGACCGACCAGGTCCTGATGGCGGCGTTCCGGCCGCTGTACGAGAAGTACTTCCGGGTCGAGGTCAAGGGGATCGAGAACATCCCGGACAGCGGCGGGGCGCTGATCGTCGCCAACCACTCCGGCACGCTGCCGCTGGACGGGCTGATGCTCCAGGTCGGGGTGCACGACAACCACCCGGCGGGACGCCATCTGCGGCTGCTGGCGGCGGACTTGGTGTTCATGCTGCCGGTCGTCAACGAGCTGGCCCGCAAGGCCGGGCACACCCTGGCGTGCGCCGAGGACGCCCAGCGGCTGCTGGAGCGCGGCGAGGTGGTCGGGGTGATGCCGGAGGGCTTCAAGGGCATCGGGAAGCCGTTCTCCGAGCGGTACAAGCTGCAGCGCTTCGGGCGGGGCGGGTTCGTCTCCACGGCGCTGAAGGCCGGGGTGCCGATCGTGCCGTGCTCGATCGTGGGCGCGGAGGAGATCTACCCGATGATCGGGAACGCCAGGACGCTGGCGCGGATCCTCGGGTTCCCGTACTTCCCGATCACGCCGACGTTCCCGTGGCTCGGGCCGCTCGGGATGGTGCCGCTGCCGACGAAGTGGACGATCCAGTTCGGTGAGCCGATCCCGACCGACGGCTATCCGCTGGAGGCGGCGGAGGATCCGATGCTGATGTTCAACCTGACCGACCAGGTCCGGGAGACCATCCAGCACACGCTGTACAAGCTGCTCGTGCAGCGGCGCTCGGTCTTCTTCTGAGACCGGGAAGACCGAGCGCCGCCGACGCGCTGCCCAAAACCCGCCCCGGTGGGGCTACTTGTCCGGGTTCCCGTCCCCCTCGATGCCCAGACCTGGGAGCAGGCCGGGCAGCAGCGGCGGCAGCGTGATCTTGGGCTTCGCGCTGCTGGTGCCGGGCGTACCGCTGGAGGGCGTCGGGTTGGTGGTCGGCGGCCGGAGCAGGTCGCCGGCGCCGCCGATCAGCCGCTCGTCCAGCGCGCCGGACTCGCTGGGCCGCGGCGTGCTGGTCCCGCTTTCGGACCTCCGCTGCGACGGGGACGTCCTGGACGGGGCGGGGTGCCGGGAGGTGCCCTCGGATCCGGTCGCGCCCGTGGACTCGCCGGAGGTGTCGCTGGGGGAGCCGCCCTCTCTCCCGGGCGTGATGGACGGCAGCAGCGACCTGAGCGAAACGACCTCTTGGTTTATGGCGTCGAAGACCAAATTCACGCTGTCCCGGACGTCCTTGAGCGGGGCCGGAAGCCGGTCGCGCAGATCGAGCCAGTTCTGGCGGTGGGACGTGGAGAAGGTCTGCAGCAGCTGCATGGGCGCCAGGGAGCCGTCTCTGGCGTACGCGGCGGACAGCAGGCGGTGGCCCTCCGAGGCGTCGTGGCGCATCCCGGAGAGGGCTCTGCGGACCTCGCCCAGCGACTCGGAGTCGAGGTCGCCGGAGCGGCCGCGCTCCATGAGTCTGCGCGCCTCGTTCATCCGCGTCGAGGCCTGGCCGAGGTAGAGCTCGCCGCGGTCGGCGTCGTCGTTCGCCAGGCCGAGCTTCATGTCTTCCATGCCGCGCTTCAGCCCGTACAGCGAATCGCCGGGCAGGGCGTCCGAACTCGCCGCCGCGACACCGCTGAACGCCCCCGCCGCCACGCCGACCGTGAGCCCGCCGGCGGCGAGCCCTTTGGACCATCGGGACCGCGGCCGCAGTTTGCGGAGCCGGCTCGCCCGGTGGGCGCCTCGCCCGGCGCGCTGCTCGGGGACGATCGGGCCGTCAGGCCCCGCGCCCTCGGCGATCAACGCCTCCATGGCGGCGACCAGTTGGGCGCGCTGCACGACCCGGACCTCGGGGTCCAGCTCGGGCCCGGGCAACTCCCCGAGCGCTCCCGCAAGGGTCAGCAGCCGTCCCTGCTCGTCCGCCGGAGCCTCGGTCCGCTCGGCCGTCCCGTCCTGGGGGACCTGCCGCTCCTCCAGGGCCTGGGCGAAGGCGTTCGCCCGCCGGTGCGCCGATACGTTCGCGATCACGGGCGGCACCTCCTCTCGTCATTACCTGCAACTCCCCGGCACGTATGGAAGGTTGCATACCTTGAGCACGACCACTCGATCGAGTGAGTGGAAGGGAATAGCATGCGACCACAGAGGAGCCTGCAACCCGGACAACGAGCAGTCCAGCAGCCGGGTTACGCAGTTCACGATGAGATGACCGCTGGTCATCGCGGGGTCACCGTAAGTGTCGGCTCTTCGTGGTGCTTTCTTCTGTGGGGGGAGTCAGGCGAGGGGGATCCGCCGCCTGTCTCGGATGGGTCTAGCGGGCGTCTTCCGGCAGCAGCCGGGCGAGCGTCCGGACGGCACGGTACTGGAGGGTCTTGATGGCGCCTTCGTTCTTCCCCATGACGCGGGCCGTCTCGGCCACCGAGAGACCCTGGAGGAACCTGAGCGTGACGCACTCCTGCTGCTGCGGATTGAGTTTGCGGACGGCCTCCAGGAGCGCCGCGTTGGACAGGGACTCCAGCACCGAGTCCTCGGGGCTGCGCTCGACCTCGTTGGCGTCGAGCATCTCGCCGGTGGTGACCTCCAGCCGGAAGCGGCTGGACTTGAAGTGGTCGGCGACGAGGTTGCGGGCGATGGTCACGAGCCAGGCGCCGAAGTCGCGGCCCTGCCAGGTGAACGTCCCGATGCGGCGCAGGGCTCGCAGGAACGTCTCGCTCGTGAGGTCCTCGGCCGTGGCTTTGCCGCCGACCCGGTAGTAGATGTACCGGTACACCGTGTCGGCGTACTGGTCGTAGAGCCGGCCGAAGGCCTCGGCCTCGCCGGACTGGGCGCGCTCGACGAGGTCCATCATGCGACGGCTGTCGCTGTCGGCCGCGGGGCGGCGAGTGGTGGTGGCGCCATGGGCGGCGCGGGCTCGTCTGCCGACCGCGGCGGTGGACTCCGCCAGCGCGTACGCGGTGGCGGGACGGGCAGGTTGGGCAGGGCCGCGAGCAGGGACGGGCGCGGCGAAGGCGGGGACGGCGTACGCGGTGGGGACGAAGCCGCGCAGTTGGTCGAAGACCGTCGCGCGGAGCGTAGCCAGGCCCGAGGCGTCAACCCCGACGTGTGGGTACACGGGACTCCCAGTGGCAGAGCTTCCATCACGTGCAGTGCGGGACTTTCACCCGTCGTAGCGACGCGTGGGTACCGGTTTGCGTCTGAGGAGAATAACGCTTCGTACAGACAGTGCTACGCCCAGTTGCCCAAATCGCCGGATCGGAATGCTCTGTTACAGATTAGTGACCGATCGTATATCGAACACGCGATAGATAATGATCGGATTTCTGCCGGAGTTGTGCGGGTGGCGGCCGCCTTGTGGCGATGCGCGAATGTTGGGACTGGCGGGGGGCCTGTGGGGGTATGAGGCCGGAATGGCCGCTCTTCGCTGCCGGCGGCTACCGTCTGCGCCGCTGCAGGGCCACCGCGGCCGCCGCGCCCCCGGCTAGCGCGCCGACGCCCGCCGCGGCCGGGATGCCGACCTTCGCCGCCTTGCGGCCCGTCCGGTAGTCGCGCAACCGCCAGCCGTGTTCGCGGGCGTGTTTGCGCAGCCGGGTGTCCGGGTTGATCGCATACGGATGACCGACGATCGAGAGCATCGGGATGTCGTTCGCCGAATCGCTGTACGCCGCGCAGCGGGAGAGGTCCAGGCCCTCGGCCGCGGCCAGGGCCCGTACGGCCTCGGCCTTGGCGGGGCCGTGCAGGGGCTCGCCGACCAGGCGGCCGGTGTAGATGCCGTTCAGGGACTCGGCGACGGTGCCGAGCGCGCCGGTCAGGCCGAGCCGGCGGGCGATGATCGTGGCGGTCTCCACCGGGGCGGCGGTGACCAGCCAGACGCGCTGGCCGGCGTCGAGGTGGGCCTGGGCCAGGGCGCGGGTGCCCGGCCAGATCCGCTCGGCCATGTACTCGTCGTAGATCTCCTCGCCCATTTCCATGAGCTCGGACACGCGGTGGCCCTTGACGATGGACAGCGCGCTGTCGCGGGCGTCCTCCATATGGGCCGGGTCCTCGTTGCCCGCGAGCCGGAACCAGGCCTGCTGCCAGGCGAAGCGGGCGAGTTCGCGCTTGCGGAAGAACTTGCGCTTGTGGAGGCCGCGGCCGAAGTGGAAGAGGGCCGCGCCCTTCATGACGGTGTTGTCGAGGTCGAAGAAGGCGGCGGCCAGCGGGTCACCCGCGACCGGGAACTCCGGCTCCTCCGGGGCGGCTTCGGGGGCTTCGCCGAGTTCGCGGGAGGACTTGCGGGCCGCCTCGGCGGCGGCCTCGCCGGCCAGCACGCTGCGCGCGGTCGCGGAGCGGCGGCGGGGGGTGAGCCAGCCCCATCGAAGGGACGTCCCGGAGGGACTCCAACCGGAGTGGTGGTCGGGTGACGGGTGGGCCATGACGTGAGCATAGCCAGTCGGTTCGGTCAATCCTGAGTCGGGAGGATTCGGGCACGTGAACTTCGTGCGGCGTATCCGTAACGCGGGTGAACCGAGGGGCGTTCTCCGGCCATCGAAGGCGTACGGGACCGGCCGCCGGGCCGTCGGATTTCAGCCGCCGAGCGCCTTGCGCAGGCGCTGGGGGTCGACGCGCCAGAAGTCGTGCTGGGCGCCGTCGACGAGGATCACCGGGATCTGCTCCCAGTACTTGCGATGCAGCTCCGCGTCCTGGGTGATGTCCTTCTCCTCCCAGCGCGCGCCGAGGTCGGCGCAGACGGCGGCGATCACCTCGCGGGCGTCGTCGCACAGGTGGCAGCCGGGTTTGCCGACCAGGGTGACGGTGGAGTCGGCGGGGTTCTTGCGGGGGCGGCGCAGCAGCGGGGTCATGGAAACTCGTTCGGCTCGATTACCATCATGGACGTTTTGGGTTGTCCGGGGGCAAAGTCGTAAGGAGAGTGTGCGCGTGCCCCCGTCCGCGGCTCAACGCCTCCGGGCCCTGGCCGGTTCCGGAGCCTTGGGATCAGGGCGCGTGACGCCGGTCACTTTGCTCGGACAAAGCGGACACCATCTTTGTGCACGCGTTCACAAAGACATAGCCTGCTGTCGACGGGGCGGTCGTGGGACGTGTGACCGCCTGCAGCCCCGCGCTACCCGCAGGAGCACCGTGGCAACTGGCCGAACACACCGACCGGCGACCCGCAGCCGAGGGATTCCCGAGGCCACCGTCGCCCGGCTTCCGCTGTATCTGCGCGCGTTGACCGCGCTCTCCGAGCGCTCGGTCCCCACGGTCTCCTCCGAGGAACTGGCCGCCGCGGCCGGGGTGAACTCGGCCAAGCTGCGCAAGGATTTCTCCTACCTCGGCTCGTACGGCACCCGGGGCGTCGGGTACGACGTGGAGTACCTCGTCTACCAGATCTCCCGCGAGCTGGGGCTGACCCAGGACTGGCCGGTCGTGATCGTCGGTATCGGCAACCTCGGCGCCGCGCTGGCCAATTACGGAGGGTTCGCCTCCCGTGGCTTCCGGGTGGCCGCGCTGATCGACGCCGACCCGGCGATGGCGGGCAAGCCGGTGGCCGGACTCCCGGTGCGGCACACCGACGAGCTGGAGTCGATCATCCGGGACAACGGCGTCTCCATCGGCGTCATCGCGACCCCCGCGGGCGCCGCCCAGCAGGTCTGCGACCGGCTGGTGGCCCACGGGGTCACCTCGATCCTCAACTTCGCGCCCACCGTGCTGTCCGTGCCCGAGGGCGTGGACGTGCGCAAGGTGGACCTCTCGATAGAGCTCCAGATCCTCGCCTTTCACGAGCAGCGGAAGGCCGGGGAGGAGAGTGCCGCCCCCGCGGACCTCGCCGCGGCCGGGGCGACGGCCGCCGACGCGGCCGCCTCGCCCGCCGCCCGGGCCGGCGCCGACGGGGGCAGGAAGGGACCCGACGGGGACGTTCCCGCCGTGATGCCGGCATGAGTCTCCTGGTCGTCGGACTGAGCCACCGCAGCGCGCCGGTGAGCGTGCTGGAGCGGGCCGCCCTCGCACCCGAGACGCAGGCCAAGCTGCTCCAGGACGCGCTGGCCGCCGAGCCCGCCACTGAGGCGGCGGTGCTGGCCACCTGCAACCGCATCGAGCTGTACGCCGACGTGGACAAGTTCCACGCGGGCGTCGCGGAGCTGTCCACGCTGCTGGCCGTGCACAGCGGGGTCGGGCTGGAGGAGCTGACGCCGTACCTCTACGTCCACTACGAGGACCGGGCCGTCCACCACCTCTTCTCGGTGGCCTGCGGTCTGGACTCGATGGTCGTGGGCGAGGGCCAGATCCTCGGCCAGATCAAGGACGCGCTCGCGCTCGGGCAGGGGCTGCACACCGCGGGCCGGATGCTCAACGACCTGTTCCAGCAGGCGCTGCGGGTCGGCAAGCGGGCGCACAGCGAGACCGGGATCGACCGGGCCGGGCAGTCGCTGGTCACCTTCGGCCTGGAGCACCTGGCGGCGGGCGCCGCCGTCGAGGAGTGGGCGTCCGGCAAGCGCGCGCTGGTGATCGGCGCGGGATCGATGTCCTCGCTCGCCGCGACGACGCTCGCCCGCGCCGGGGTCACCGAACTGGTGATCGCCAACAGGACGCTGGAGCGCGCGGAGCGGCTCGCCGCGACCCTGGACGCGCGGTCCGTGCGCCTCGCCGCCGGCCCGGACGGCGAGGAGGCCCCCGCTGCCGGGCGGGCGGACAGTACCGGTCCACTGGCGCGGGCGGTGCCCATCGGCCGGATCGCCGCCGAGCTGCCGCGCGCCGACCTCGTCGTGTCCTGCACCGGCGCGACCGGCCTCGTCCTGACGGTCGAGGCCATCGAGGGCGCGGTCGCGGTACGCGAAGCCGCGCGGCCGCCGTCGGACGACAGTCGCGCCGATGGCGGGCGGGACGGCCGGGTCGCCCTGCTCGACCTCGCCATGCCCCGCGACATCGACGCCGCAGCGCACCGCCTGGAGGGCGTGCGTCTGGTGGACATCGAGACGCTCGCCGAGGCCTCCGCGGACGCGCCCATGGCGGCGGACGTGGACGCGGTCCGCGCGATCGTCGCCGCCGAGGTGACGGCCTTCGGGGCGGCGCAGCGGGCCGCGCACATCACGCCCACCGTGGTCGCTCTGCGCACCATGGCCGCCGATGTGGTCGCGAGCGAGATCGCGCGGTTGGACGGGCGGCTGCCCGAGCTGGACGAGAAGCAGCGCTCCGAGATCGCCCAGACCGTGCGCCGCGTCGTGGACAAGCTGCTGCACGCGCCGACCGTCCGCGTCAAGGAACTGGCGGGCGAGCCCGGCGGCGCCGGGTACGCGGACGCGCTGCGGGAGTTGTTCGACCTCGACCCGCAGGCCGTGGCCGCCGTCAGCCGCGCCGACACCTCCGCCGCGAGCGGTTCGGCCGTGAACAGTCCGGCCGTGAACAGTCCGGTTGTGAACGGTCCGGCCGCGAATGGTTCGGCCGTGAACCGTTCGGCGAACGACCGCAACCGAGGGCGGGCATCATGAACCAAGCCCCCACGCACCCAGGCCCCATAGTCGAGGCCCTCGAAAGTCAGGCCCCCATGCACCAGCAGGCCCCGATGAACACTCCCGGTGAGGCTCCCGTGAACCGGAGCCAAGTCCGCGGCAACCAGGCTCCGTTGAGGCTCGGTACGCGCCGCAGCAAGCTCGCCATGGCCCAGTCCGGCCAGATCGCCCGGGCCGTGAGCGAGCTGACCGGCCGCCCGGTCGAGCTGGTCGAGATCACCACGTACGGGGACACCTCGCGCGAGCACCTGGCGCAGATCGGCGGCACCGGTGTGTTCGTCACCGCGCTGCGCGACGCGCTGCTGCGCGGCGAGGTCGACTTCGCCGTGCACTCCCTGAAGGACCTGCCGACCAAGCAGCCCGAGGACCTCGCGCTGGCCGCCGTGCCGGCGCGCGAGGACCCGCGCGACGCGCTGGTCGCCCGCGACGGGCTGACCTTCGAGGAGCTGCCGGACGGAGCCCGCGTCGGCACCGGATCGCCGCGCAGGATGGCCCAGTTGAACGCGTGGGCCCGCACCCTGGGCCGGGCGATCGAGACCGTGCCGATCCGCGGCAACGTCGACACCCGCATCGGATACGTGCGCTCCGGCGAGCTGGACGCGGTCGTGCTGGCCGCCGCCGGGCTGACGCGTATCGGCCGCATCGACGAGGCGACCGAGAAGCTGCCCGTCGACACCGTTTTGCCCGCCCCCGGCCAGGGGGCGCTGGCGGTCGAGTGCGCTGCGTCCAACGCGGAGCTGGCCGCCTGTCTCGCCGAGCTCGACGACCCGTACACCCGGGTCGCCGTGACCGCCGAGCGTTCCCTGCTCGCCGCCCTGGAGGCCGGTTGCAGCGCACCTGTGGGCGCGCTGGCCGACGTTCTGGCCGACGGGCAGGTTGTCACCGAAATGCGCCTGCGTGGCGTCGTCGGCACCACCGACGGCAAGACGTTGGTGCAGCTGTCCACCACCGGTCCCGTACCCGCGTCCCCCGAGGACGCCCTTGCCCTCGGCCGCGAACTCGCCGCCGAGATGCTCGCCAAGGGTGCGGCCGGTCTTATGGGGGAGCGAGCACTTTGAGCCCCACCGCCGCCAATGTTCATCGAGCACCGCAAGCTGCTCTCGGTCACGTCACCTTCCTCGGTGCCGGACCCGGAGATCCGGGGCTTCTGACGCTGCGTGCCGTCGAGGCTCTGGCCGGCGCGGACGTTCTGGTCGCCGATCCGCAGGTGCTCGACGTGGTCGGCAAGCACGCGCGGGCAGGCGTGGACGTGCCGCAGCCGGAGCATGACGAAGCGTCAGCATCCGCGGCAGCGCCCGCATTGCGAGATGCCGCCAATCTTGTCATGGGGGCCGCGCGCAGCGGCAAGCGGGTCGTCCGTGCGGTGATCGGCGACCCCGGCCTGGACGCCGACGCCGGTCAGGAGATGCTGGCCTGCGCCGCCGAGGGCATCCCGTTCGAGGTCGTGCCCGGCATCGCCACGGCCGTGGGCGTGCCCGCGTACGCCGGGGTGCCGCTGCGGTCCGCCGAGGGCACCGACGTCCGTTTCGTGGACGCCCGGACGGCCTCCGACCGCTGCTGGACCGAGGTCGGCGCGAGCGACGCGACCGCGGTGGTCTCCACGACCCTGGACTCGGTCGCCGCCGCGGCGGGCGAACTCGTCGCGGCCGGGCGGAAGCCCGACACCCCGCTGACGGTCACCGTCGCCGGTACGACCACCCGGCAGCGCACCTGGAACGCCACGCTCGGCACCATCGCGCAGGTCCTGAAGGCCGCCAAGGTGCTGCCCTCGCCGGATGGCGGTCAGCCGGTGATAGCCGTGGTCGGCGAGCACAGCGCCGCCGCCCAGCGCGACCAGCTGTCGTGGTTCGAGTCCAAGCCGCTGTTCGGCTGGAAGGTGCTCGTGCCGCGGACGAAGGAGCAGGCGGCCTCGCTCTCCGACCAGCTGCGCTCGTACGGTGCCGTCCCCCACGAGGTGCCGACGATCGCCGTCGAACCGCCGCGCACCCCGCAGCAGATGGAGCGGGCGGTCAAGGGCCTGGTGACGGGCCGCTACGAGTGGATCGCCTTCACGTCGGTCAACGCGGTGAAGGCCGTCCGCGAGAAGTTCGAGGAGTACGGGCTCGACGCCCGCGCCTTCGCCGGGATCAAGGTCGCGGCGGTGGGCGAGCAGACGGCTCGCTCGCTCGTCGAGTTCGGTGTGAAGCCGGATCTTGTGCCGTCCGGCGAGCAGTCCGCGGCCGGGCTCCTGGAGGACTGGCCGCCGTACGACCCGGTCTTCGACCCGATCGACCGGGTCTTCCTGCCGCGGGCGGATATCGCCACGGAGACGCTGGTCGCCGGGCTGATCGAGCTCGGGTGGGAGGTCGACGACGTCACCGCCTACCGGACCGTGCGCGCCTCGCCCCCGCCGGCCGAGACCCGCGAGGCGATCAAGGGCGGCGGCTTCGACGCGGTGCTCTTCACCTCGTCGAGTACGGTGCGGAACCTGGTGGGGATCGCGGGCAAGCCGCACAACGTGACGGTGATCGCCTGCATCGGCCCCGCCACCGCCAAGACGGCGGAGGAGCACGGGCTGCGGGTCGATGTCCTGTCGCCCGAGCCGTCGGTCCACAAACTGGCCGAGGCGCTCGCGGAGTTCGGCGCGGAGCGCCGCGCCGCGGCCGTCGAGGCGGGCGAGCACGTCACCCGGCCCAGCGAGCGGCGGCCGGGGGCGCGGAGGAGGCGCACCTGAGGTGGTGCGCCGGAGTGCTGAGGAGGCGTACGTGACCTCGTACGGGTCGTTTCCGAGTGGGGCGTTTCCGGGTGTGCGGCCGCGGCGGCTGCGGACCACTCCCGCTATGCGGCGGATGGTCGCCGAAACGCGGCTGCACCCGGCGGAGTTGATCCTTCCGGCCTTCGTCCGGGAGGGCGCGGGCTCGCCGGTGCCGATTTCGGCTATGCCCGGCGTTGTGCAGCACACCCGCAGCAGTCTGCGGAAGGCCGCTGCCGAGGCGGTCGAGGCGGGCGTCGGCGGGATCATGCTGTTCGGCGTGCCCGAGGATTCCAAGAAGGACGCGGTCGGGTCGCCGGGTACCGATCCGGAGGGCATCCTGCAGGTTGCCCTCCGGGACGTACGGGCCGAGGTGGGCGATGAGTTGGTCGTCATGTCCGACCTGTGCCTGGACGAGCACACGGACCACGGCCACTGCGGTGTGCTGGACGCCGAGGGGCGCGTGGACAACGACGCGACGCTGGAGCGGTACGCGGAGATGGCGCGTGTCCAGGCCGACGCCGGAGCCCATGTCGTGGGCCCCAGCGGGATGATGGACGGACAGGTCCGGGTCGTTCGGGAGGCGCTGGACGGGATCGGGCGCCAGGACGTCTCGATCCTCGCGTACACCGCGAAGTACGCGTCCGCGTTCTTCGGGCCGTTCCGCGAGGCGGTGGGGTCGTCCCTGAAGGGCGACCGCAAGACCTACCAGCAGGATCCGGCGAACGTCCGGGAGTCGCTGCGGGAGTTGGCGCTGGACCTGGAGGAAGGCGCCGACATGGTCATGGTCAAGCCGGCGCTTCCGTACCTGGACGTGCTGGCCCGGATCGCGGACTCGGTGGACGTGCCGGTGGCCGCGTACCAGGTCTCCGGGGAGTACGCGATGGTGGAAGCTGCGGCCGCGAACGGGTGGATCGACCGGGACCGGGCGATGGTCGAGACGCTGACCGGGATCAAGCGCGCGGGTGCGGGGATGATCCTGACGTATTGGGCGACGGAGGTCGCGGTGCGGCTGGCGCGGGGGGAGTAGCCGGGCTGGGGCGCCTAGCTCCACAGAGTGGTACCATTTCTTGTACCGCTCTGTGGAAGGGTCCGGTCATGTCCATCACCGCCAGCGAGGCACGCAAGAACCTCTTCAAACTCATTGAAGAGGTCAACGACGACAGAACCCCCGTCGAGATCGTCTCCCGCAAGGGCACGGCTGTGCTCATCTCGCTCGAGGACTACGAGGCGCTCCAGGAGACCGCCTACCTCCTGCGTTCTCCCGCGAACGCTCGCCGCCTCCTCGAATCGATTGCCGAGGCCGAGAGCGGGGGCGTCGAGCACCATGAACTCGTGGACGACGATGAGGCGGGGGACGCTGTCGCGTGAAGCTCTCGTTCACCACTCGGGGCTGGCAGGACTACACCTACTGGACCGAGACGGACCGGAAGATGGTCCGACGGATCAACCGGCTCATCAACGAGGCGCTACGCGATCCGTTCACCGGTATCGGCAAACCTGAGCCTCTGCGTCAACAACTTGCCGGCTACTGGTCCCGGCGGATCGACGACGAACACCGTCTCGTCTACAAACCCAAGGGCGACGAGCTCATCGTCGTGCAGGCTCGCTACCACTATGAGTAGCCCGCCCTGGGGGCCAGGGCCTACGAAGTAAGGTCCGGCGCCCAGGTGGTGAAGGATGACCAGCCCTCGGGAGTGAAGGTGAGCACCGGCCCGTTGGGGTCCTTCGAGTCGCGGACGTGGATGGCGGTGGGGTGGGTGGCGACCTCGACGCAGGCGCCACCCTCCTCGCTGCTGTAGCTGGACTTGCGCCAGGCGTAGGCGACTTCGAGGCAGTTGCCGCCTTCCTCACTGCTGTAGCTGGACTTGAACCAGTCCAGTTCGCCGTGGTTCATCGCACTCCTAGCAGCCGGTCCAACAAGGCCTTCGTCTCTTCGGGGTTGAGGGCCTGTGACCGCAGCATCGCATACTTGCGGGAGAGGATGCTGACCTCGTCTGGGTCGGATACGAGATGGCTGCCGCGCTGGGTTTCGTGGTAGGCGAGCAGGTCGTGGTCCGGGGTCTCAAGGAGCACGAAGGGGCCAGCGAGTCCAGCGTGGGTTTGCCTGCCGAGTGGCATGACTTGGATGGAGACTCCCGGTAGATCGGCGCGTGCACGGAGGCGCCGCAGTTGCTCCACATACACATCCTGGCCGCCCAGTCGGTCTCTGAGGATGGCCTCGGAGATGATGAAGCTCGCAGTCGGCGGAACTTTGCGGTGCAGGATGTCCTGGCGCTCCATGCGCGTCGCCACACGCTCTTCGATCTCGTCCTCGCTCAGGAGCGGCACCGCGCTGCGGAAGACCGCGCGGGCGTAGGCCTCCGTCTGGAGCAGGCCAGGAATGACCTGGTTCTCGTACGAGGAGATGGCGATCGCCGCGCGCTCGTGGTCGAGGAACTCGATGGCCCACACCGGGACTTTGTCGATCTCCGGCAGGTTTTCCAGGGTGACCACGAGCGCGCCTTTGGTGTCCAGTACGCGGTCCAGGTCCTCTGCCAGGTCCAGCTTCAGTGGGCGCCTGCCCTGCTCGATGGAGGCGATGGTCTCCTCGTGGAGGCACAGCCGGTCTGCCAGTTGGCGTTGGGTCAGGCCCGCGGCTCGGCGGAACTGTGCTAGCAGCGACCCCACGAGCCGGAGTGCTGTCGCGTTCTTCTTCTTGCGTGCTTGCATGACGGCCAATTCCCCACCCCCGTACGGAGATCACTCACCGTGGACCCGTACAAACGATTTGTACGGGCTGGCTCACTGTTCCAAGGTAGCGACGGACAGTGACATTGATGGTGTGAACGAAGAGACCCAACACCCCTACATGCGCGAGTGGTTCCTGCCGCGCGACCGTCGGTCCGTACCCGTGGCCAGGGAGTTCGCGCAGGGTGCGCTGCTCGCCTGGAAGGTGCGGGGGAGGGAGGAAGAGGTGTTGCTGTGTGTGAGTGAGTTGGCCACGAACGCGCTGTTGCACGGTGTGCCGCCCGGGCGGGGGTTCAAGTTGGGGCTGACGCTGGGTGTCGACGGCGCCGGGCCGCTGCGGGTCGAGGTGCACGACAGCGGCGAGGGGTATCCGTCCGTCCCGGACGCGGGGGAGGGGGACGAGTCGGGGCGCGGGCTGCTGCTGGTGGAGGCGCTGGCGGACAAGTGGGGGGTGGCCGAGCGGGCGCCGGGGAAGGTCGTGTGGTGCGAGTTCGCGACGTAGCGAATCTGGTCAATGGTCAGTTCTTGGCCGGGGACGCGGTGTCGTCGGCCTTGATGTCGAAGTTGATCTTGTCTCCGCTGACCGAGGACACGGTGACTGTCACGCCCAAGGTGCTGCCGTCGTCCGCGGTGAGCTCGCACCGGGTTTTGGTGCCGACCTTGCCGACGAGGTCCTTGGGGCAGGTGATGTCCGGCTTCGGCCGGCCTGTCGTGGCGGCGAGCTTCTCGGCGACTGTGGTGGCCAGCTTGTCCGCAGACAGTTTCGGCTCGGACTTTTCGACGTTGACCGAGCCTGAGCAGCCGACCAGTAGTGCGCTGGCGGCCATGGTCGAGAGGGCGAGAGTTGCTGCGGACAGCCGAGCTGTGGGCATGGTGGGCTCCGGTCTAGGTGATCATGACAAGAAGACGCGGGAAGCATACTCGGCGGGGGCTGCGTGTGCAGGGGGTTCCCCGCAGCCTCATATGAACTGATGGAAAGTCAACTCAGCCTGGAAAAAGCCCAATTGGGCCGAACGCTCAGTGCCACGCTCGCTCGGGTACGCGCTCCAGGGCGTCGCACAGGAAGTCCAGGTGGGGCAGGACCTCGTCCGGGCGCAGCCTCCCTTCGTACCAGGTGATGAGCTCGCCCCGGTCGAACCTCAACGGGGCATCCTGGGCGCGGGAGTCGGTGGTGAGGAAGTGTGCCAGCCGCCCTTCCAGCACCTCGCGCGCGGTCCGTACGTCGCTGGTGACGACGCGGAACTTCCCGTCGAACTTGGAATCCCCCAGTTCCACAACCTCCCCGCCCGCGAAAACCCCGTCCAGGAGCTTGTGCTCGCGAATGACAACACGGGGTATCGATGCCGCTGTCGCTATGGCAAATACGGCGAAGTACTGCTGTTTGTCCTGAGGGCGGGTGTGCCCGTTGTTGTTTTTGTCCCGGTACTCGAAGCAGGCGAAGCTCCGGCCGCGGTACCGGCCTTCGATGTAGTCCCACGCGGTGACGTTGAAGGACGCCGTGGGAAAGGGGTCGGCCCCGCTGTACCGATCTACCGCTCCGCTCTTGGAGGCCGAATAACTCCAGTGGCGGGTCTGTGCAAGCTTGACCAGATCTGCCTGTTCTTCGTCGTTTCGTGCCGTCCGGCGCTTTCCGAGAACAATGAGAGTGATAACGCCGCCAAAGATGGCGATGAAGAGGAGGCAGGCGCCCCCCAGGGCCAGCAGTGCCGTGCGCCGGGAATATTCCCTCTGTCCGATCACGAGACCGATATCTCGTGAACTCCCCTTCTGGTCCGCCTCGTTGGACATGTCCCCACCTCAGCCTCTTCGTGTCATCGCGCCGGCCACACAGTGTACTGAGCATCAAATTGCGGGGATTTCTCGGGTAGTTGTGGAGAGGGTGGGAGCGCTTTGTGGCGAGAGTCGATGCCCTTGCGGCGGTGATACCGTCGGCTGATTGCATGTCAACTCACATGATGTAAGCGTCAGTTCGGGGGAAACAGTGATCCGAGCATGAGTGATTTTCGTGTCAATCCGGAGGGTCTCAGAGGTGGAGCTTCCGGCATTCTCAAATGCCTGGAACCGGCCGAAAGCGTCGATCTCGAAGCGCTGAGCCGGAATGTGGAAGCTTTCGGCCACTCAGGCTCTTCCGGGGCTTTTGGTCAATTCTGTGTCACGTGGCAGGTCGCCTGCCTGCTTCTCCACAGCCGCGCGACCTCCGCGGCGGAGACGCTCAACGGGGTGGCCGGCACCTATGTGCAGTCGGATGACGACGCGGGGCAGTCGCTGAACCGGCTTCGCCCGGGCTTGCAGTAAGAACGGGGACAGAGATGGCAGCACAGCTGGGCGAGACCCGGGACCCCCGGCAGCTCATCCCGGGCAACGTGGAGTCTCTGGAGGAGATCGCGCAGTCGCTCAGGAAGCGGTCGGGTACGTTCGAGGACGTCGGGACGGGACTGGGGGGCGTGCGCATACCCGACTGGACCGGGAAGGCCAGCGACGCCTTCTGGGACAAGTTCTCCGGCGAGAAGCAGAACTGGCTCCGCGCCTCCGATGCGATGTCCGGCGCAGCCTCGGTGATCAGCGGGTACGCCGGTGTGCTGAGCGCGGCCCAGCAGCAGGCGGCGGAGGCCATCGCGCTGTGGGACAGCGGCGACGGCATGCACGGCCGGGCACAGGAGGTTCTGGAAGCCGCTCGGCAACTGGTGCTGCACGAAGGAGACTCGGCGGCCACCAGACTGGCCACGCTGACTGGCTCCTCTCCTGGTGCGCCGGATTGGCTGACCAAGGCGGGCGACGTCGCCGAGAGCGCGATCCAGGAGTACGGGTCGGGGAAGACCAACATCAGCCGCACCCTCCACCAATCCGACCCACTGGCCGATCAGCACAAGCGCACCTTCGGTACGACGTCCGAGCAGCCCCCTTCCGATGCCAGGAAACCAAGCTGGGCGATCAAGCTGGCCGAGGTGAGCGGCGAGGCGAATCTCTGGGAGGCAGGGGCCAAGGGTGAGACCCAGCTGGGAGATATGAAACTCGCTGGGAGCGCCGACATCAAAACGCTTGGTGCGGAGGGCACCGCTGGGCTGTCCGTCACCGACGGCAAGCTTGAGGCCAAACTCGGTGGCTCCGCGTACCTTGCGAAGGCATCCGCGGAGGGCAGCGCGGAGTACGGCATCGTTGGCGCCAAGGCGGCTGCCTCGGGATTCGCCGGCGCCGAAGCGTCGGCGAGCGCCTCCGTGGGCAAGGACGGCGTGCACATGGGCGCGGAGGCATTCGCGGGAGCCAAGGCGACCGCGAGCGCGAGCGCCGATGTCGGCGGTATCGGGGCCGGTGTTACCGCCGAGGGGTGGGCCGGAGTGGGAGCCTCGGCCAGCCTGGACGCCGGCATGAAGGATGGCAAGTTCACCATTGGGGGAGAGGTGGGCGCCGGACTCGGCCTCGGCGGCAAGATCAGCACGGAGATCCAGATTGATCCGGGCAAGGTCATCGACACCGTGGGTGATGCGGCGGACGCGGTCGGCGATGGCCTCGATGCGGTGGGCGACGGACTGAAATCGCTCAATCCCTTCGGCTGACCCTAACCTCGAATTTCGCACGCTAGAGGAGTTGATCCCCCATGGCGACCACGCTGCCGGTGAAGATTGAGTTTTCGCTGCCGGAGGGCTGGCAGCCGGCGCCCCCGGACGAGGTGGGCGCCCCCGGAGTGGCCTTTGTTGCGCTCCACCCCGACTCGCGGGACGGGTTCACCGCGAACATCACCATCGCCGGCAAGCTACGGGAGGACGAGGCCGACCTGGTTGCGATCGCCGACGAATCGGTTCAGCGACTGAGCACGGCGGCGACGGTGCGGGTCGCCCAGCGGACCCAGGTGGGAACCCCGGAGGCGCCTGCGCTCACCCAAACCCTCCGTGTCTCCACCGCGCTGCGCGAGCGGCCTTTGGAACTGGTACAGAGCCAGGTGTACTTGGTCATGCGGGACGTGCACGAACCGGCCAAGCGGGCGGTGATCGAGCTTGTACTGACAGCCAAGTCGAGCCAGCTTGATGAGGTCGCGGACGACTTCAAGGAGTTCGTCCGGACCGTTCGCCCGGCGGGCCCTGCTGACGCATAGGTTTCGTGCGTCTCGATGCTGATGGGTGAGCCCTTCGCGCAGTTGAATGCGCGAAGGGCTCACCCATGAGGACACGGCATTTCTCAGGCCGTACGCCACGCCTGTTCCGGGAGGCGGTCCACGACGTCGCACAGGAAGGTGAGTTGCGGATCGATCTGGTCCGGCCGAAGCCGTCCCTTGTGCCAGGTGGTCAGTTCGCTTCCGTGGAACTGGAGCGGCGCGTTTTTGGCGCGGGGGTCGGACGGGAGGAACTGTGCCAGGTGGCCGGCCAGCGTGCGCGCGAACGGCTCGTCGTCGGTGATGACGCGAAATTCCTCGTCGAACGCGGGAATGCCCAGCTCCACCACGTGGCCGCCGCCGAACATGCGGGCGTCCAGTCTGTCCAGCGCCTGGGGTCGGCGGATGCTCGTTCGCGGTACGGGTGTCGGCGTCGTGAGGGCGAACACCGTGTGGAACCGCCACTGACGGTCGCCCGTATCCGTGCCCGCGCCGCGTGTGCGGTACTCGAAGCAGCAGAACGTACGCCCCCGGAATTCACCGGTGATGTAGTCCGATACATCGATATTGACGCCCTTGTCTGGGAAGGGTGCCGACCCGCAGTACCGGTCGCCTCCTCCCGGCTTGGAAGGGGTGTAGCTCCAGCCGCGTTCCTCTACGAACCGAACGAGCTCCGCCTGCTGTTGGTCGCTCCGCCCATCTCTCTTGCGCACATGGACGAAGCTCCAGATGACAAAGCCCCCGATGGAGCCGAACAACACGAAGAAGCCGATAACCAGCAGCACTTCCAACATGCTGCACGAGTATGGCGGACACCGGGCCGCGGCGAGCCTCTGCGGCAGGACTTCCGCAAAGTCTCCTTCGTGCCCCAACTACTCGACTCAGGTTGGCTGATGAGCGGGATCGGCGTACGCCGGCCGTGCTGTCGAGTGGAAGTGGCGGATGGTCCCGCGAACAGCGGGCTTCACCAGATCGCCCTCCGCCGGCGCCATTCCGCAGCGCCACACCGTCACCTCGTCCCGCAGCGTGCCGTCGCGGCCGGCGGCGTGCGAGTTCGAGTCGGGGGTTCGGTGAGGGGGCGTTTACGCGGGGCGGGCCGCCCAGCGGAAGTGGCATACGGCTCCGGCGAACAGCAGGGTGCACCAGAGGGCCGTGGCCGCCGCGGAGGGTTGCCAATCCGTGCCGCCCATGAAGCGGGTCACGGCGGAGCCCGGTAGCCAGTCGGCCAGGTCGAGGCCGCGGGTCGCGGCGATCGCGTTCAGCGCGGACTCGCCGATCAGGATCCAGCCGAGGAGCGAGCCGAGAGCCGCGGCCGCCGAGCGCAGTACGAGCCCGGCGGCCGAACCGATGGTCGCGTAGGCGAGGAATCCGGCGGTCACCCGCAGGGCGGTTCCCGCTGTCGAGCCGATGCCGGCGGCCGAGGCCCACGTCGCGGTCGGTTCGCCCTGCGCGGTCACCACCGACCAGGCCGTGAGCCCGGATGCCGTGCAGCCCGCCAGCGCGGCGGCAGCGGCGAGCGCGAGAAGGCCGGACAACTTGCCCAGCAG
Source organism: Streptomyces pathocidini (assembly GCF_001418495.1). GTDB lineage: Bacteria > Actinomycetota > Actinomycetes > Streptomycetales > Streptomycetaceae > Streptomyces > Streptomyces pathocidini. The sequence continues at coordinate 23,686 of NZ_LIQY01000140.1, forward strand.
CAGGGTGGGTTGGCGCGGGTGGCGGATGAGCAGGACCTTCCAGGTCCCCTCGCGGTACTCGTCGCAGAACGAGTTCGCCGACACCCCCATCACCAGCAGGCCGATGAACGGGGCGGCGACGCGCATCGGCTGCAGCGGTCCACCGGGCGCCTGGCCGGGGGCGTCCACCACGGTCGCCCAGCCGCCCGCGGCGAGTGCCGCGAGGAGAGCCGTACTCAGCAGGAAGGGGACGAGGAGGCGCGGCCGGGTGATCTTCACCAGCTCGCTGTGCATGGCTCGGTGGATGTCGGTCAGCACCGGTGGGCCGCCTTCGGGGTCAGGGGTCCGGAATCGG
>NZ_LIQY01000140.1:24036-29954 GCF_001418495.1 Streptomyces pathocidini
GCAGTCGGTTCCGGTCAGGGTGAAGAACGCCTCCTCCAGGGAAGGCCGGTACACGGTGAGCCGGGCCAGGGTGATGCCCATCGCCGTCGCGATCCGGTTGAGCTCCGGGGCCCAGTCGGCGGGCGCTCCGATGCGCAGCAGGCCGTCGTCGGCACGGACACTGCGGCCCTTCTCCCGCAGGGCGGAGATCAGGCGGTCGAGGTCTTCGGGGTGCTCCGGCGCGGCTTCGACGACGGGTGAGTGGGCCGCTGCCAGTCCGGTGCGGTTGCCTTCGAACAGCTTTCGGCCGCGGTCGAGCAGGACGAAGTGGCTGCACAGCGCGTCGAGTTCGTTCAGCTGGTGGCTGGATATCAGGGTCGTGACCCCCGTGGCGGCCAGCGACACGAGCAGGCCGCGGAGCTCCGCCGTACCGACCGGGTCCAGTCCGGTGGTGGGTTCGTCCAGCACGAGCAGCCGCGGTTCGGTGAGCAGGGCCCCGGCTATGCCCAGCCGCTGGCGCATGCCGAGCGAATAGCCGGACACCGGCCGGTCGGCGTACGGGAGCATGCCCGTCTGCTTCAGCACCTCGTCGATGCGGCGGTGGTCCGTGCCGCTCACTTCGGTGAGCACCCGCAGATTGGCGCGGCCGGTCAGGCGCCGGTACAGCGCGGGCTGTTCGATGAGCGCACCGACGCTTGGCAGGTACCGCCGCGGCCGGTCGAGCGGGTGGCCGAGGACGGTCCCCTCTCCCGCGTCGGGCCGCTCCAGCCCAAGGAGCAGCCTCATGGTGGTGGTCTTTCCGGAGCCGTTGGGGCCGACCAGGGCGGTGAGCGAACCGGTGGGCACGCTCAGGTCGATGCCGTGCAGGGCGGTCAGGGGCCCGTAAGCCTTGCGGAGGCCGCGTACGTCGATGGCGGTCATGTGGTGGGCGACTCCGATCCGGGGTCCTGTGGGGCGTCGGTGCGGGTGAGCAGGCCGTCCGGGTCGAGGCGGCGCAGGGCGGCGGAGGCCGGTTCTCCGTCAAGCGGCAGGTCGTGCAGCACCCGGCCGGCCGACATGACGGCGAGGCGGTCGGCCAGGCCGTCGGCCCAGGCCAGGTCGTGGGTGCACAACACGATCAGCCTGCCCTCGGCGTGCCACTGCGCCAGGGTCGAACGCAGCGCGGCAGCGGCGGAGGCGTCGAGGGCGTTGCTGGGTTCGTCGAGCAGGACCAGGTCCGGGGCGTGCACGGTCGCCGCGATCAGCCCGAGTTGTTTGCGCATGCCGAGGGAGAGTTCCCGGACCAGGGAGTCCCTGCGGTCGGCGAGCACCGTCCCCTCCAGGCGGGCGAGCGCCGGGCCGGGCGGGCGGCGGTACAGGCGGGCCACCAGCCTCAGTTGCTCCGCCACGGTCAGGTACTCGTACAGCGGCGGATCCGCCTGGAGGAAGGCCCGCCGCGCGCGTGCCCGGCTGTCCGCGGCCGGGACGCCATCGACTCGGACCGTGCCGCTGGTCGGCGGCACCAGTCCGGCGAGCAGCCTCAGCAGCGTCGTCTTGCCCGCGCCACTGGGCCCCACGAGGGCGACCGTCTCGCCGGGGGAGACCGTCAACGTCGTGGCGGGGAGCGAGGGTTCGGCCCGGCCCGGATGCCGTACGGCCACCTGCTCCAGCCGCAGCTCCGCGCCCCGCGCGTCCGGGGCGGGCACCACCCCGTCCGCGGGCGGCGCCGTCTCCAGCACCGCGAACACCTCGTCCGCCGCCGCGAGCCCCTCCGCCGCCGCGTGGTACTGCGCGCCCACCTGCCGCAGCGGCAGATACGCCTCGGGAGCCAGGATCAGCACGACCAGACCCGTGTGGAGGTCGAGGTCGCCGTGGACCAGCCGCATGCCGATGCCCACCGCCACCAGCGCCACCGAGAGCGTCGAGAGCAACTCCAGGGCGAAGGAGGAGAGGAACGCGATCCGCAGGGTCCGGAGCGTGGCACGCCGGTAGTCGCCGGTGATCGCGCGGATCGAGTCGGCCTGGGCGCGGGCCCGCCCGAAGATCTTGAGGGTGGGCAGCCCGGCCACCACGTCGAGGAAGTGCCCGGACAGCCACGACAGCAGCCGCCACTGGCGGTCCACCCGGGACTGGGTGGCCCAGCCGATCAGCACCATGAAGAGCGGGATGAGCGGCAGGGTCAGCACGATGACCGCCGCCGACACCCAGTCCTCGGTGACGATCCGCGCCAGCACCACCACCGGCACCACGGCCGCGAGCCCCAACTGCGGGAGGTAGCGGGCGAAGTAGTCGTCCAGCGCGTCCACACCGCGCGTGGCGAGGGTGGTCAGCTCACCGGTCCGTTGCCCGCCCATCCAGCCGGGCCCGAGGCGTACCGCGTGTTCCAGCAGGCGCAGCCGCAGTTCGGACTTGACCGAGGCGCCGGCGCGGTGAGCGGCCAGCTCCGTCAGCCAGGAGACCAGGCCCCGGCCCGCGGACACGGCCGCGAGCAGCGCCAGCGGCGTGACCGACTCGTCCACCGCCAGGCCGCGTTGGAACGCTCCGACGACCAGATCGGCGATGAGCATCGCCTGGGCGACGACCAGCCCCGCCCCGGCCAGCCCGAGCAGCACGGCCGCGGCGAGGAAGACCCGGGTCGCGCGGGCGTACCGGAGGAGTCGCGGGTCGACAGGTTTCACGTGAAACATCCGTCCTGACGGGGCTGGTCGGCGCCTCGGTGGGACCTGGCGGCCTCAGTGGGAGGCGTCGGCGATGTGGTGCGTGCCGATCCGCTTGCGGAAGACCCAGTACGTCCAGCCCTGGTAGAGCATCACCACGGGAGCAGCGATGGCCGCGCACCACGTCATGATCTTCAGCGTGTACGGGCTGGAGGACGCGTTGCTCACCGTCAGGCTCCAGCGCGGGTCCAGCGAGGACGGCATGACGTCCGGGAACAGGACCAGGAACAGCATCGCGACGGCCGCCGTGATCGTCACCCCGGACAGCGCGAACGACCAGCCCTCGCGCCCCGCGAGGTTGCACCCGATCGCCCCGACCAGCGCCACCACGGCGACTCCCGCGACGGCGAGGCTCGCGCCGTTCCCCTGGTCCAGCTGGGTCCAGCCGAGGAAGCCCAGCGCGAGGACGGCGGTGACGGCGCCCAGCACCGTCGCGAGCCGCCGCGCCCGCAGCCGGATGTCGCCCACGGTCTTGAGCGCGGTGAACACCGCCCCGTGGAAGGTGAAGAGGGCCAGCGTCACCAGACCGCCCAGCAGCGCGTACGGGTTGAGCAGGTCCAGGACGGTGCCCACGTACTCCCCGTCCGCGTCGATCTTCACCCCGCGCACAATGTTGCCGAAGGCGACGCCCCACAGCAGGGCGGGCAGCAGCGAGGTCCAGAAGATCGCGTGCTCCCAGTTGCGCTGCCAGCGCTCCTCGCCGCGCTTGGCCCGGTACTCGAAAGCGACTCCGCGCACGATCAGGCAGACCAGGATCAGCAGCAGCGGGAGGTAGAAGCCGGAGAAGAGGGTGGCGTACCACTCGGGGAAGGCGGCGAAGGTCGCGCCGCCCGCGCTGAGCAGCCAGACCTCGTTGCCGTCCCAGACGGGTCCGATGGTGTTGATGAGCACCCGCCGCTCGGCCCGGTCGCGGGCGAGCAGCTTGGTGAGCACACCGACGCCGAAGTCGAAGCCCTCCAGGAAGAAGTAGCCGGTCCACAGGAAGGCGATGACGACGAACCAGACGTCGTGGAGTTCCATGTCGCGCTCCTCTCAGTTCTCTCGGGGCTGCTCAGTACGAGAAGGCCATCGGCTTGTCGGCATCGGCGTCGTGGCCGCCGATCCTGGTGGGCGGGTTGCGGTCGGAGTCGGTGAGTTCCGGCGGCCCGGCCTTGACGTACTTCACGAGGAGCTTGACCTCGATGACCGCGAGGATCGCGTACAGCGCGGTGAAGACGATCATCGAGGTGAGGACCTCGCCCTGCGAGACACCGGGGGAGACGGCGTCGGAGGTGCGCAGTACGCCGTAGACGACCCAGGGCTGGCGGCCCATCTCGGTGAAGATCCAGCCCCAGGAGTTGGCGATCAGCGGGAAGCCGGTCGTCAGCAGGGCGATCCGCCAGTACCAGCCGGTGAGGCGCGGGCCGAGCGCCCGGCCCTTGGTGAGCGCGAGCCGCGGTGGCTCCTCCTCGGAGGTCCGCAGCCCCGGCGCGAGCCAGAACTTCTTCCGGGTGAGCCAGAGTCCGGCCAGGCCGATGGCGAAGGAGGCCATGCCGAACCCGATCATCCAGCGGAAGCCCCAGTACGCGACGGGGATGCTGGGCCGGTAGTCGCCGGGGCCGAAGCGTTCCTGTTCGGCCTTGTTGACGTCGTTGATGCCGGGGACCTCGGAGGAGAAGTCGCCGTTGGCGAGGAAGGACAGCGCGGTCGGGATCTCGATGGCGACCTTGTTGTGGCCCTCGTCCACGTCCCCGTACGCGAAGAGGGAGAAGGGCGCCGGTGCCTCGCTGTCCCACAGGGCCTCGGCCGCCGCCATCTTCATCGGCTGCTGCCGGAACATGACCTTGGCCAGCTGGTCGCCGCTGACCGCGGTCAGCGCACCGGCGACCACGAGCGTGATCAGCCCGACCCGGAGCGAGGTGCGCATCACGGGGACGTGCTTCTTGCGGGCCAGGTGGAAGGCGGCGATGCCGACCATGAACGCGCCGCCGGTGAGGAAGGCGGCGGTGAGCGTGTGGAAGACCACGACCAGGGTGGTGTCCTGGCTCAGCACCCGCCAGAAGTCGGTCAGTTCGGCCCGGCCGTTGTTCATCCGGTAGCCGACCGGGTGCTGCATCCAGGAGTTGGCGGCCAGGATGAAGTACGCGGAGAGCATGGTGCCGATGGACACCATCCACATGCAGGCGCAGTGGATCTTCTTGGGGAGCTTGTCCCAGCCGAAGATCCACAGCCCGATGAACGTGGACTCGAAGAAGAAGGCGATCAGCGCCTCGAAGGCGAGCGGGGCGCCGAAGACGTCCCCGACGAAGCGCGAGTAGTCCGACCAGTTCATGCCGAACTGGAACTCCTGGACGATGCCGGTGACGACGCCCATCGCGATGTTGATCAGGAAGAGCTTGCCCCAGAATTTGGTGGCCCGGAGGTACTTGTCCCGGCCCGTCCGCACCCACGCGGTCTCCAGCCCGGCCACCAGCGCGGCGAGGGAGATCGTCAGCGGGACGAAGAGGAAGTGGTAGACGGTGGTGATGCCGAACTGCCAGCGGGCCAGGGTTTCCGGCGCGAGTGCCAGGTCCATACCGCCTTCTCCTTACCACGAGCTTGTGAACGCGTTCACATTCACAAGCCATTATGACGCACACACCTGGACGGCGTGTGCGGGGGGTGTTACAGCCCCACGCGGAAGTCCTCGGCGACCCTGAGCAGCACGTCATTCGCCTCGGCCTCACCGATCGTGGCCCGCACGCCCTCTCCGGGGAACGGCCGGACGACCACTCCCGCCCGCTCGCACGCCGCGGCGAAGTCCACCGTGCGCTCCCCCAGCCTCAGCCAGACGAAGTTCGCCTGCGACTCGGGCACGGTCCAGCCCTGCTTGGCCAGCCCCTCCGCGACCCGCTTCCGCTCGCAGACCAGCGAGCCGACCCGGCCCAGCAGCTCGTCCTCGCAGCGCAGCGAGGCGACGGCCGCGTCCTGCGCCAACTGGCTCACCCCGAAGGGCACGGCCGTCTTGCGCAGCGCGTCCGCCACCGGCTCGTGCGCCACCGCGAACCCGACCCGCAGGCCGGCCAGGCCGTACGCCTTGGAGAAGGTGCGCAGCACGCAGACATTGGGGCGCGACCGGTAGATCGCCAGGCCGTCCGGCACCTCGGGGTCGCGGATGAACTCCTTGTACGCCTCGTCCAGCACCACCAGGACGTCGCCCGGCACCCGGTCCAGGAAGCGCTCCAGCTCCGCACGGCGCACGGCGGTGCCGGTGGGGTTGTTGGG
>NZ_LIQY01000141.1 GCF_001418495.1 Streptomyces pathocidini
ACGGGTCGGGGCGGGGGGGGGACACCGCGGGAGGCGACTCGGCGGAACCGGACGCCGGGGCAGCCTCGGGAGATCCGGGCTGGCGGGGCAGGAGCCCGCCCGGGGACAGGGCGGCGGCGTCGGCGGGAGTGAGGGCGGGGCCCAGGACCGGCCTCTGGGCCGGGGCCGGGATGGCCGTCTGGCTGTCCTGCCACGAGGTGGTGAAGTGGCGCACCAACAGGTCGGTGACGGCGGCCGGTTGCTCGACGGGCGCCAGGTGGGCGGTGCCGGGGACGAGCGCGAGCCGGGCGTCGGGGATTCCGGCGACCAGCACGCGCGCGTCGGCGGGCGAGGTGATCCGGTCCTCGGAACCGGCGACGACGAGCGTGGGTACGCCGATGTCGGCGAGGCCGGTGCGCAGGTCGAAGGCGGCCAGGGCCTCGCAGGCGCCGATGTAGCAGCCGGGGTCGGTGGTGCGCACCATCTGGACGGACCAGTCCACGATGGCCTGTTGGGCCTCGGCGAAGGCCTCGGTGAACCAGCGGTCGGGGGTGGTGCGGGCGATCGAGTCGAGGCCGTTGGAGCGGACGATCACGCCGCGCTGGCGGTACTCGTCCGCGGTGCCGAACCGGGCGGCCGCGGCCACCAGGGCGAGGGCCGCGACGCGGTGCGGCTCGCGCAGCGCCAGGTCGGCGCCGACCGCGCCGCCGATGCCGCAGCCCGCGTAGCCGAAGCGCTCGACGCCGAGTTCGTCGAGGGTGGCCAGCAGCCGGTCGGCGAGGTCGGCCACGGAGGTGGCGGGGTGGGCGGGGGCGCCGCCGTGGCCTGGGAGGTCGTAGCGCAGGACCCGCCAGTGGCGGGTGAGTTCGGGCACCTGCCGGTCCCACATGTGCCATGTGGTGCCCAGCGCGGGCCCCAGGATCAGGACCGGGGCGTCTTCTGGTCCGTCAACGCGGTACTGCAGGGTTTTCGGTGGTGTCTCGCTCACCCGCCTGACCCTCTCATGTATCACGGAATCTCACGTTGCCGGGGCGAACCTAGCAGGGCCGACGCGCAGCGGGTGGCCTGGAACCTCCGTCGTCCCGCTCCCGGGCCGGTCTTTGAGTCCTGACAACACAGGCGAAGGGCAACCAGATATAGGGAACAAACGGATAGGCGTGCGGAGGGGCGCATTGAGGCACTGATCAGGCCTCAGTGGTGTTCGGGTGGCACTCGGCTCCTCGTTACGCTTCCGTGCGCCCCTGTCTGGGCTCTTGTTCCCGCCATCAAGGGCGGGTTGACTGCGCTTCTCCGGGTTGCCCCGGAGGGCGCTGCACGTCCAAGCGTGCCTTGCATTCGGCCTGACCCACGTGTGGGCGCCGTCTGCGTCGACGTCACCAGCCAGGTCCCCGAAGGCCAGACTCGTCGTCTTCTCCGCCCACGGCGCCGCATGCGCGCCCACCAGGCCACGAGAACGAGCGGCTCATACCAGCCAGCCTCTACGTACCCCTGATCCGGAACTGGTGGATTCCTGTCAGAAACTCGCTGACCAGTAGCGATGCGAGGACGAGCAGGAATGGCACAGCACAGCGCCTGGAGCGATTCGGAAAGATCTTGAGCCCGCGCGAAACGGTTGCGGCTACACAGCCTTCGAGCCCCAAGGAGCAGCACCATGACCGCTGAACCCCTTCCCCGCCTGCCTCTCCAGCCCGAGGAGCTACGCCGCCTGCGGATGAGCGACCGGCTGCTCACGGATGTGTGGGACGCCGACGCGTGCGGGCTGATCCAAAGCACGGGATGCAGACGGCGCCTGGCGGCCCTGCACGTGGGCCCCGGTGGCGATTTGGACGGGCACAGCGGCCGGCCCGAGAAGGACACGGTCCGAGAGCCGGCCGGCCACATCGCCCGCACCCCCTCCTACGTGCCGTACGAGTCGAAGGAAGTGCCACGGTATGCAACCGGCGACCGCATCGGCCGTCAGGCCCTGAACGCGACCTTCTCGCGCGAGGTCCTGGCCAGTGCCATGGCCAGTCCGCCGGCCGCGACCGCACTGGTCGCAGCGGCAACCATCCGGGCCCAGCTCCTCTCAGGCCCCGCCGGACAGACACTGGAAGCCCTGGCAGCCGTAGCGCCGAAGAAAGGCGGCGAAGTGGACCGCATGCTGGTGGAGTACTGCGCGCGCCACGCCGACAGACCCGAGCAGGCCGCTCCCATGGCCATACGCGACTTCTACGGCTCTTGGTACGCCTGGAGTTTCCCCCGCTGCACCGATGGGCGCATACCCGACCTGGTCGGCTCGGCGTTGTGCCTGACGACCGCCGTCGACTATGTCGGCCCGGCCGATGCCGCCGGAGGCGGAGGCCGCGACGCGCACCTCGCGGCGGCCAGTGAAGGCCTTGCCTGCCTGGCAGGGACAGCCTCAACACAAGTCCTGCGGGACATCGTTGTGGCCACCGCCCTCATGAAGACCAAGGACACGCTCGTGACGGCGTCCGCCGCCATCACCGACCCGCGCGGCTTCGTCCACGCCGCCGGCGGACCGGTCACACCGGAGGAACTGTTCCGGGCACGCTGGTGGGACGCCGACCTCACCCCCGTCTTCCGCGCCATCCTGAGCACCCCCGACTACCGGCACTTGACCGACGACCTCGGCACATTCCGGGCCGCCGACCGCTGCAGCAGGATCAAGCGCGCGATCACCACCGCTTACCGCTACAACGAGATAGTCGACCTCGTGTGGGATTGCCGGCACGGGGAATGGCTCAGCGAAATGTGCGTAGCACTGGCCATGGGCGGCGGCGGCGCCGTAATGGGCATCGGAGATGCCTGCGCGCGTATCACCGACGACGTCCTCACCTGCGATTGCCACGAGAACGGCCATGAGGAAGCGGCCGAAATCGCCATGGGCAGCTGCCTGTTCTTCCTCGTGGCCCCCCGCTACATAGTGCCCCAGCAACTGGCCGCCTACTCGACCGCACCCGACCCGGTCAGCAGCGCCTACGCGTGGCGGCCGGCCGGCACGAGGCTGCGGGGCGTGGCGCACACCGCCCTGCAGCCCGGAGACATGCTCCACTCACCCACCTGGCAGCCCCTGTGGACGGGCACGAGCGACCTGAACGGCCGCGAGGCACCATGGGCTGCTCAGCTGGCACGCCGGGCCGTCATACGATGCCTCGCCGACCCCAAGAGCCAGGACGCTGTGCGCGCCTGCGAAGCCGCCGCCACTTCGGTCCTGGCCGACTGCGACCGGCTCAACACCCCGGCAAGCCTGCACGAGTTGGCCGAACCCTGGTGCCGCCTCTTCGACACCGTCCTGGACGCCGTAGTCGCGAACAGCACCGCACACCACCAGGCCACGACCGAGCTCCGACCGCTCATCGGCCGCATCTGGCAGCAGAGAATCATCGGCGTCGACAACCAGTCCACCGGCGCAGCAGACCCCGTCCATGAACAGCTCTACGCCGACGTCGATCACGCCATCCGACGCACCTACTCCCTGCCCCCCGCTGAGGGCTTCGCCGTCAGGAGGGCATTCCTCGGCGTGGTGACCAGCGCCGCCGAACTGAGCGGACTCAACCCCTACGCCCGCCTGGCCGACGGCCCCGCCAGGCTGCTCCTGGACGCCACGGAAACATCCCACCCATTCTTGCCACCGGCCTGAACGTGCAGAATCCGGCTGGCACTTGCCACCAGAGGCAGGGAATTCGGAGGACGACATGGATGTGCCCCCACAAGGGTCGATCTCATCAATGGCGAACACCACCATTATTGTGGTGATGGCAATCTGGCTCACCGGCCTTGCGGGCTGGGCTGTGCGGGACTGGGTAAAGCACCGCCGCACCCAACTGGCGTTCATCATCTGCTCGGCGGCCGTCACCGTCTACGGCGAAGCCCACTGGGACGTGCTCATCGGCGTGCAGCAATCCACCAGTGCGGACGCACTGATCGTCTACTCCTCGTTCGGACGTGACATCACGCTGTGGGTTCTGCTCGCCTACATGGCCTGGGTCGGCACCATGGGATACCTGGCTTTCGCAGCCATCGAACGAGGGTGGTCGGCCGGCCGACTGTGGAAGCTGTATGCCGGAATGCTGGCCTTCGACCTGGTCGCGGAAATCCTCATCGTTCGCGGTGGCGTCTATTCCTACTACGGAAACCAGCCCTTCCGCATATTCGGCATTCCGTTTGTATGGCCTGTCGTCCACACCACAGCCTTCATGATCCTGGGCTTCGTCACCCACCATTTCTTTGCGCATTTCCAAGGCATCCGGCGGCTTCTGTACCTTCCGGTCGTCCCCAGTACGACCCTTGGAGCCGTCACGTTCGTGGGATGGCCGGTGACCAGCGGGCTCGGCATGGGCCTGCCTGTGCCCGCGATGACAGCCCTGGGCATGGGCAGTACATCGATCGCTGTCTTCCTGTTCGAACTCATGGCACGGTGCCCGGCGGCCAGAGCCACTGGTACCTCGACTCCGGCCGCTACAACACCGGCGCCGAGCGGCCGGGTCCGCGCGGAAAGGAGACGTTCACGAGGTGGACCGGGAGATCAGTGAGTTGACCATGGCGACGCGGTGGGACAGGTCGTCGGCAGGGATGTCGATGAGCTCGTAGCCGAAATCGCGATAGCTCTGTTCGTGGATCTTCTCGAAGACCAGCGACTCCTGAAAACTGATCCGCCGGGCCGCAGTGGGCTCGCAGAAGCCCAGATTGCGAACGAAGAACACTTTCCGCTCGTAGATCCCCAAAGAGGTGATCCGTTCGAGCTCTGCGGCCAGTGCCCGGGACACCGGCAGTCCCAGGTAGGTGGCGAGTGCGTGGGTGCAGACCGGCGACCGGTCGAACACCTGGACAGAGCTGGTGGTGATGGCCTCCAGCTGGCGCTGTCGCTGCAGAGCGACAATCTCGTCGATGAAGGATGCCCGCGCCCAGGGCTCGTCCTCGCCCTGCCCCTGCGATTGCGCGATGACCGCGGTTGCCGCCTCCTCGACCACCTCGTGGCCGGCTTCGGCCAGGCGCCGCAGGATCGATGTCTTGCCGGCGCCTGGCGTGCCGGTGAGGACGTACCGTCGCATGATCCGAAAGCCTTTCTGCATGTCGAGACGTGCTGGTTCCCGACAGGACCGGTCGCACCCTCAGGGGGTGACGGTGGAGACCAGGTAGACCTTCGGGTGGTGCTTGTGCTCGAAGTCGACGGTGATGTGCTGTACGGGCTGGGGCTTGGGGAACGTGTTGACCATGCCCGCCCAGTCGCCGTCCGGGCCGGAGCCGATCTTCCACCCAACGGTGGCCGCTTCCTTGGGAGTTACGGTGACTCGCCCCTGGTCGAGCTGCGCGCGGCTGGTGCCGATCTTGCCCAGGAAGCGGTCGAGGCCTTCCTCGGACGTGGTGAACTGCACGTAAAGGCGGCTGACTTTCCAGGAGTTGGTCTCGAAATAGGCGATGTCGTGCGAAGAGTGCGGGATCGGCACGTCGTAGATGCGGCGGGTCACCTTGGACGGCCAGCCGTCGGTGAGGCCCGCGGCGGCCGCCTTGTCCTCCTTCTCCTTGCCGCTGTCCCGGCTCTGGTCGGCGGAGATGGCCAGATACCCGGCCGGGATGCCGATGAGCAGCACGACGATCAGCAGGGTCAGGATGCGGCGGCGGGTGCTGGGGCCCGGCGGCGGCGCCGCGGCCGTGGTGCCCACGCCGCCGCCGGTGCCGCCGTCTCCGGAGGCGGGCGCGGTCTGGTGGGGCAGGGCCGTCGTGGTCCGGTCGGCCATCGTCATCGTCGGCTCCCTCGCAGGCCCTGTGCTCGGAGGCCTTGCGCATATCGCTCGTAACGTTCGTACCGCTCGACGCGGCGGCGGGTGGCGCGGCGGAAGCGGCGCGCGACCAGCCGGGCCAGGTCGGCCGCACCGACCATACCGGCCTCGGGGCCGAGCTCGGCCTTGGCGATGCGGGCCTCGGGGCGGTAGCCGCGGCCGGTGAGGTGGCGGCGGAAGGCGTCCCTGGCGGGCCCGATCAGCAGGTCGTCGGCCGCGGAGACGCCGCCGCCGATGACGAAGCAGGAGGGGTCGAGGGCGGCGGCCAGGTTGGCGATGCCGACGCCCAGCCACTGGCCGATGTCCTGGAGCAGCTCGACGCACATCGCGTCGCCCTCGCGGGCCAGTTCGGTGATCAGGGGCCCGGTGATCTCGGGGATGTGGCCGCCGACGCGGTCGATGATGTTGTACGCGACCGGGGAGTCGGCGGCGGCCAGCTCGCGGGCCTCGCGGACCAGCGCGTTGCCGGAGCTGTACTGCTCCCAGCAGCCGCGGTTGCCGCAGGGGCAGCGGTGGCCGCCGGGGACGACCTGCATGTGACCGAACTCGCCCGCGACCCCGTACCGGCCGCGCTTGACCTGGCCGCCTTCGAGGATGGCGCCGCCGATGCCCGTACCGAGGGTGATCATGACGAGGTGGTCCTCGCCGCGGCCCGCGCCGAACCGCCACTCCGCCCAGGCGGCGGTGTTGGCGTCGTTGTCGACCATGACCGGGACGGCGAGCCGGCCGGCGAGCGCGTCGCGCAGCGGCTCGTCGCGCCAGGACAGGTGGGGGGCGAAGAGCACCCGGCTGCGGTCGGCGTCGACCCAGCCCGCGGCGCCGATGCCGACGGCGTGCACGTCGTGCCGGTCGGAGAGGTCGAGGACCAGCTCGACGATGGTGTCCTCGACGACCTGGGGGCTCTTGGACTTGTCGGGCGTCTCGGTGCGCACCCGCTCCAGGATGTTGCCGTCCGCGTCGACCACACCGGCCATGACCTTCGTACCGCCGATGTCGATGCCGACGGTGGGCACGCGGGGCGCGGTCAGGTGCGAGCGCCGCTCGCGGGTGCCGACGGTGCGGAGGACGGTGGCCTTCGCCGAGCCGCGGTGCGCCGGCTCGCGGTACATGCTCATCTCGTCCCTGGGTTGGTTGAGGAGTGACTGCGCGGTGCACCGGACGGCAGGTTGCCCGGTACGCCGTTCTGCTGGCGATTGTGCCTTATCGGCAGGGTACGAGGCCCGGTCACGCCTCGGCGGCGGATACCCCGCCGGGCGCCGCCTGGGACGTCCCACCGGTGGCCCTGGCCAGCTCGTGGCTCAGCTCCTCCAGCTCCGAGCCGCCCGCCATCTGCCGGGTGAGCTCGTCCAGGCCGATCTCCGCCTTGGTGTGGGCGCCGAACATGGCGCCGCGCTTCAGCAGGACGAACCGGTCTCCGACGAGGTAGGCGTGGTGCGGGTTGTGGGTGATCAGCACCACACCGAGCCCGGCGTCCCGGGCCGCCGCCACGTACTTGAGGACGACCCCGGACTGCTTGACGCCCAGCGCCGCCGTGGGCTCGTCCAGGACGAGGACCTTGGCGCCGAAGTAGACGGCGCGGGCGATCGCCACGCACTGCCGCTCGCCGCCGGAGAGGGTGCCGATGGGCTGGTCCACGTCACGCAGGTCGATGCCCATGCGCAGCAGCTCGCCGCGGGTGGTCTCGCGCATCTTCCGCGCGTCCAGGCGGCGGAGGAGCCCGCGGCCCCTGGTGGGTTCGGAGCCGAGGAAGAAGTTCCGCCAGACCGGCATGAGGGGGACGACGGCGAGGTCCTGGTAGACGGTGGCGATGCCGCGGTCCAGGGCCTCGCGGGGGCTGGCGAGCCGGGTCTCCTCGCCCTCGACGGCGAAGGTGCCGGCGTCGTGCTGGTGCAGCCCCGCGATGATCTTGATGAGGGTGGACTTGCCCGCGCCGTTGTCGCCGAGGACGCAGGTGATCTCGCCCGGGCGCACCTCCAGGGAGACGCCTTCCAGGGCCTTGATGTTGCCGTAGAACTTGCTGACGCCGGACAGCTCGATCAGTGGTGCGGTCACTCGCTCGCCTCCGCCGATCGCCTGCTGGTCTCTGCTGGTCGCCTGCTGGACTCTGTCGGTCATTCGCTCGCTCCCGCGGGGCACTCGCCCGCCTCCGCCGGTCACCTGCTCGCCTCCGCCCGCTTGCGGACCCACGCGTTGAGCAGGGTGGCCAGCAGCAGCATGGCCCCGAGGAAGAACTTGAACCAGTCCGATTCCCACTCCGCGTACACGATGCCCTTGTTGGTCATGCCGAAGATGAAGGCGCCCACCGCGGAGCCGATCGCGGAGCCGTAGCCGCCGGTCATCAGGCAGCCGCCGATGACGGCCGCGATGATGTAGAGGAACTCGTTGCCCACGCCCTCGCCGGACTGCACGGTGTCGTACGAGAACAGCAGGTGCTGTCCGGCGATCCAGGCGCAGAAGGCGACCCCCATATAGAGGCCGATCTTGGTCTTGGAGACCGGGACGCCGACCGCGCGGGCGGCGTCGGCGCCGCCGCCGGAGGCGAAGATCCAGTTGCCGACACGGGTGCGCAGCAGGATCCAGGTGGCCACCGCGACCAGGGCGGCCCACCACAGGACGGTGACCTGGATGTCGACGTCACCGAGGCTGAGGTGGGAGGCGAAGAGCGCCTTGGCGGAGTCGAAGCCCTCCATGTCGGCGATCGACTTGGTCGAGACGGTCCCGCTGATGAGCTTGGTGGAGCCGAGGTTCAGGCCGGTCAGCATGAGGAAGGTGCCGAGCGTGATGATGAAGCTCGGCAGTTTCGTCCGGACCAGCAGGACCCCGTTGAAGACGCCGATGGCCAGGGTCGCCAGGAGCGAGACACCCACGCCGACCCAGACATTGGCCGTCATCTGGTAGCTGAACATCGAGGAGATCAGCGCCGAGGACGTCACCATGACGCCCGTCGAGAGGTCGAACTCGCCGCCGATCATCAGCAGGGCGACCGGGACCGCCATGATTCCGAAGATCGAGGACGCGTACAGCACCGTGGAGAGGCTGGAGGCGCGCAGGAAGCTGTCGGCGGCGAGGGAGAAGAAGACGAAGACGGCGGCGGCACCGACGACGGCGCCCAGCTCGGGGCGGCCCATCAGGCGGCGCAGCAGCGAGGGCCGCAGCAGCCGCTCGTCCTCCGGCGCGGGGGCTCCGGGCGTACGGGGCGCCTTCGTCAGCGCCGTCATCGGGTGCCCCTCTTGGTGTACTCGCGCAGGGCGCTCGCGTCCTTCTCGGTGATGATCTGCGGCCCGGTCAGCACCGGGCGGCCGCCGCCGAGCACATCGGCGTTGTAGCGGTTGAGCCACAGCAGGTCCACAGCCTCGTACCCCTGCAGGTAGGGCTGCTGGTCCACGGCGAAGCCGAGGTCGCCGGCCTCAAGGGACTGGGCGACCTTGGCGTTGAGATCGAAGGTGTCGATCTCGGCCTTGCTGCCGGCCTGCTCCTTGGCCTTGACGGCGGTGGCCGCGAACGGGGCGCCCAGGGTCACGACGGTGTCGATGCCGGGGTCGGACTGGAGCCGGGCCTCGATGGAGGACTGGACCTCGGGCATGTTGGTGCCCTCGACGTAGAGGTTCTTCATGGTGCCGTCGAAGGTCTCGCGGGCGCCGTCGCAGCGCTGCTCGTGGCCGACGTTGCCCTGCTCGTGCAGCACGCACAGGGCCTTCTTCCGGCCGCGCTTGTTCAGCTCCTCGCCGACGGCCTGGCCCGCGATGGTCTCGTCCTGGCCGACGTGGGTGATCGCGCCGAACTTCTTCGACTCGGCCGAGCCGGAGTTAACGGTGATCACGGGTATGCCGGCCTTGACGGCCCGGGCGACCACGTCCTTCATCGCGTCCGGCTTGGCGAGCGTGACGATCAGCCCGTCGACCTTCTTGTCGATGGCGCTCCGGACGAGCTGGGCCTGCTGCTGGGCCTCGTCGTGGTGCGAGTAGAGGAACTTGACGTTGTCCTTGGCGGCGGCCTGCTCGGCGCCCTGCTGGACGATGTCCCAGAAGGTGTCGCCGTCCCCGGAGTGGGTCACCATCGCGAAGGTCCAGCGGGGGGTGTTCACCACCGATTTCCCGCCGGCGGCCACGCCCGCCGCCGCCCGTTCCTCGGCGCGCTTGCCGCCGGTGCTGCTGCAGCCCGCGAGGGTCGCGCAGAGCGCCGCCGCCAGCGCGGCGGCCATCGCGCGCGTCCCCGCGCGTACCCCTGTCCGAACCCTTGCCACGACGACCTCTCTCCCTGTGCTGCCCGCCGGACCGACAGCCGTTTTCTGTCCGGCCCCGGCCGCCCAAGTATCCGTTACGGGTGTTCGTCGGAAATTCATCGGGTGCCGCGGAGGAGTTCTAACGGCCACCGGAGCCGACCGTCAAGACTTTGTCCGAACATTCGGACGCGAGCCCGGGCTTGGAGCGGGACAAACAAGGGCGATCATCGATCAAACGTCACCGCTCAGGGGCGTACGAGCAGTTGGAACTCGAAGGCGTACCGGGACGCCCGGTAGACGTGGGAGCCGAACTCGACCGCGCGACCGGTGTCGTCGAAGGTCGTGCGCTGCATCGTGAGCAGCGGCGCCCCCTCGGGCTCCCCCAGCCGCTCCCCCTCCTCCGCGGAGGCGGCCCGCGCGCCGACTGCCTGGCGGGCGCTGTGCAGCGTGATGCCCGCCTGGCGCATCAGGCGGTAGAGGCCGGTGGACTCCAGAAGCGCGGTGTCCAGGTCGAGGAGCCCGGCCGGCAAGTGGTTGCACAGGTGGGCCATGGGCTCGCCGTGCGCGAGGCGCAGCCGCTCGATCACCAGCACTTCGGCGCCCTCGGCGACCCCGAGGGCCGCGGCGACCTCGGCGGTCGCGGGCTCGGTGGTGTTGCGCAAAACGCGGGTGGCGGGGCGCTGGCCCGCGGCCTCCAGGTCGTCGTAGAGGCTGCTCAGCTCCAGCGGGCGCTTGACCTGGCTGTGCACGACCTGGGTGCCGACCCCCCTGCGGCGGACCAGGAGCCCCTTGTCGACCAGCGACTGGATCGCCTGGCGCACGGTGGGCCGGGACAGGCCGAGCCGGCCCGCGAGCTCGATCTCGTTGCCGAGCAGGCTGCCGGGCGCGAGCCGGCCCTTCTCGATCGCCGCTTCCAGCTGCTGGGACAGCTGGAAATAGAGCGGGACGGGGCTGCTGCGGTCCACGCTGAGCTGGAGAGATGCCGTCGGACCTGCCTCTTGCTTCGCCACGCAGGCGAGATTAGCCGCCGGGGCAGTTGACGGGAAGTCGTGAAGTTCGATTGTCCGGACAATAGCCCGGAGGTGTGAGGGGGGCGGCCGCCGGGGAGGGGCGGCCGCCGCCTGGTGTGGGGAGATGTGCCGGCTCAGCAGTCGTAGTCGACGAGGTCGAACGACGCGTAGTGGTCGGAGGTGTAGTAGTCCTCCTCGACCTCTTCGCCGGTGACGATGCGGCGCGCCCCGCGGTCGTCGGAGCCGGGGGTCTCGACCGTGTACTCGTGGTAGTAGCCGCTCGACTGCTGCGGCAGCAGGCCCTCCCGGTTCTGGAAGACCGTGCCGTCCTGCGGGTACGGGTAGGGGCCGCCCGACTCGATCAGGTCGAGGGTCTCGTGGGCCTCGGGCGGCAGGTCGCCGTAGCAGATGTCGCCGATTGCGGCGGCCGACCACGGGGTCTGCGCGACGGGCGCGGGTGTGGCCGCCGCGGGTCCGGCGAGGGCGGAGCTTCCCAGGAGGAGGGCTGAGGCGAGGGCGCCCAGGGCGCCGATCCTGGCGATTCGTGGGGGGATTCGCATAGCCGACAGGATGACGCGCGTAGAGGGCGACTTCAACGCCAAGTGCCGGAAATTTCCCAGGAGTTCACGACGGGGAGCCGCCCCTCCGGCAGCGCCTTTCGGCGCCTGCGCGGGCATCGTACGAGGCCCGTCTGGTCCTCAGCCCTGCTTCTCTGCCTCCTTGGCGGCCTTCGCCGCGCGCTTCATCTCCTGTTTGTGGGCGCGGACCTTGCTCAGCGACTCGGGTCCGGTGATGTCGGCGACCGAGCGGTACGAGCCCTCCTCGCCGTACGCGCCCGCGGCCTCGCGCCAGCCCTCCGGGGTCACGCCGTACTGCTTGCCGAGCAGGGCCAGGAAGATCTGGGACTTCTGCTTGCCGTACCCGGGAAGGTCGTTGAGCCGCGCCAGCAGCTCCCGGCCCGTCGGCACGTCGCGCCACAGCGCGGTCGGGTCACCGCCGTAGTGCTCGACGAGGTACTGGCACAGCTGCTGGACGCGCTTGGCCATCGCGCCCGGGTAGCGGTGGACCGCGGGCTTGGCCGAGAGGAGGTCGGCGAAGGCCTCGGGGTCGTAGGCGGCGATCTCGTGGGCGTCGAGGTCGTCGGTGCCGAGGCGCTGGGCGATGGTGTACGGGCCGGTGAATGCCCATTCCATGGGGACCTGCTGATCCAGCAGCATCCCGGTGAGCGCGGCCAGCGGGCTCCGCCCCAGCAGTTCATCGGCCTCCGGCCGCTGCGCCAAGTGAACAACGGTGCTCATGCCCCCATGCTCCCCCGCGCTGACGCCCCGGCGCCACTTCGCCGGGTTGCGGGC
>NZ_LIQY01000142.1 GCF_001418495.1 Streptomyces pathocidini
TCTGAAACAACAACCATGTTGGCTGCCCCTTTTGTGGGGTGTGTCTCGGTTGGTTTGTTTCGTAGTGTTTCGGTGGTTATTGCGTTAGGGAAACGCCCGGTTACATTTCGAACCCGGAAGCTAAGCCTTTCAGCGCCGATGGTACTGCAGGGGGGACCCTGTGGGAGAGTAGGTCACCGCCGAACAATCTTTAGCCGCGGTCCCTGGAACTTATGGTCCGGGGACCGCGGCATTTTTGCGTTGGGAGCCTGTCGGTGACCCGCCGCCCCTCCGCACCGGCCATCAAAGGCTGCGGGTAGGGTCAGGGGGCATCGTTGGCACGTTCTTCCAGGAGGTACCCGGGTGGAGGTTCAGGAGACGCGCGTCCAGACGGACCGCGTCCTCACCATCCCGAACATCCTCAGCACGGCGCGTTTGCTCGGCGTACCGCTCTTCCTGTGGCTGATTCTCCGGCCGGAGTTCGGTGGCCCGAAGAGTGACGGCTGGGCGCTGCTCGTGCTCGCCCTCAGCGGTGTCACCGACTACCTCGACGGCAAGCTCGCCCGGCGCTGGAACCAGATCAGTCGGCTGGGCCGGTTTCTCGACCCGGCAGCCGACCGGCTCTACATCCTCTCCACCCTGGTCGGCCTGACCTGGCGGGAAATCCTGCCGTGGTGGCTGACGGCCGTGTTGCTGGCCCGTGAGCTGCTTCTTCTCGTGATGGTGGGTATCTTGCGCCGCCACGGGTACCCGCCGCCGCAAGTGAACTTCCTGGGCAAGGCGGCGACGTTCAACCTCATGTACGCCTTCCCGCTGCTGCTGCTGAGTGACGGAAGTGGCTGGCTCCCCTCACTCGCTGCTATTTTCGGATGGGCGTTCGCGGGATGGGGTACAACGCTCTACTGGTGGGCAGGGATCCTCTACGTGGTTCAGGTCCGCCGACTCGTCAGAGCGGACGCCGCAGCCGACTGAGCTCGCCGATACGGCTTCGCCGTATCAACGACGGCCCTGAAAAGGGCGGGTGCCCGAGCGCGAGATCCGTGGGCCAGCTGTTCGAGTGAAGTCGGGAAGACTGTCGTCTCTTCAAGGAGGGCGCTTCCGACATGAAGGCCGTCGTGATGGCCGGCGGCGAAGGTACTCGTCTTCGCCCCATGACCTCGAGCATGCCCAAGCCGCTCCTGCCTGTGGCGAACAGGCCGATCATGGAGCATGTGCTGCGCCTGCTCAAGCGGCACGGTCTCAAGGAGACCGTGGTGACCGTGCAGTTCCTTGCCTCTCTCGTCAAGAACTACTTCGGTGACGGTGAGGAACTCGGCATGGAACTCACCTATGCCAACGAGGAAAAGCCACTCGGCACCGCCGGCAGTGTCAAGAACGCCGAGGAGGCGCTGAAAGACGATGCCTTCCTCGTCATCTCCGGCGATGCGCTCACCGACTTCGACCTCACCGAACTCATTGCTTTTCACAAGGAGAAGGGCGCGCTCGTCACGGTCTGCCTGACACGTGTCCCGAATCCGCTCGAATTCGGCATCACCATCGTCGACGAGAACGGAAAAGTGGAGAGGTTCCTGGAGAAGCCCACCTGGGGCCAGGTCTTCTCCGACACGGTCAACACCGGAATCTATGTGATGGAGCCGGAGGTCTTCGACTACGTCGAGCCCGACGTTTCCGTCGACTGGTCCGGTGACGTCTTCCCTCAGCTGATGAAGGAAGGCAAGCTCATCGCCGGCTATATCGCGGAGGGCTACTGGGAGGACGTGGGTACGCATGAGAGCTACGTCAAGGCCCAGGCTGACGTCCTCGAAGGCAAGGTCGACGTCGACATCGACGGTTTCGAGATCTCGCCGGGCGTCTGGGTAGCCGAGGGCGCGGAGGTCCACCCCGACGCCGTACTGCGCGGGCCGCTCTACATCGGTGACTACGCCAAGGTGGAGGCGGGTGCCGAGCTCCGTGAGCACACCGTCGTCGGTTCGAACGTGGTCGTGAAGAGCGGGGCTTTTCTGCACAAAGCCGTTGTTCATGACAACGTCTACATCGGCCAGCAGAGCAATCTGCGCGGCTGTGTGATCGGCAAGAACACCGACATCATGCGCGCCGCCCGCATCGAGGACGGCGCGGTCATCGGCGACGAGTGCCTGGTCGGCGAGGAGTCGATCGTCCAAGGCAACGTCCGCGTCTATCCGTTCAAGACCGTCGAGGCGGGCGCCTTCGTCAACACCTCCGTGATCTGGGAGTCCCGTGGCCAGGCGCATCTGTTCGGCGCCCGGGGTGTGACCGGGATCCTCAACGTCGAGATCACGCCGGAACTCGCGGTCCGCCTCGCCGGCGCGTACGCGACGACCCTGAAGAAGGGCGCGACGGTCACGACCGCCCGTGACCACTCACGTGGTGCCCGTGCCCTGAAGAGGGCCGTGATCTCCGCCCTCCAGACGAGCGCGATCGACGTACGGGACCTGGAGAACGTACCGCTGCCGGTGGCTCGCCAGCAGACGGCTCGGGGGAGCGCCGGCGGGATCATGATCCGTACGTCGCCGGGTGTGCCGGACTCCGTGGACATCATGTTCTTCGACGAGCGCGGCGCCGACCTCTCACAGGCCGGTCAGCGCAAGCTCGACCGGGTCTACTCCCGCCAGGAGTACCGCAGGGCCTTCCCCGGCGAGATCGGTGACCTGCGCTTCCCGGCCAGCGTCTTCGACTCGTATACGGGATCGCTGCTGCGCGAGGTGGACTCGACCGGTGTCGCGGACGCCGAGCTGAAGGTGGTCGTGGACGCCTCCAACGGCAGCGCGGGCCTCGTACTGCCCAGCCTCCTGGGCAAGTTGGGCGTCGACGCGCTCACCATCAACCCCGGCCTGGACGAGTCGCGTCCGACGGAGACGGCGGAGGCCCGCCGGTCCGGGCTCGTACGGCTCGGTGAGATCGTCGCGTCCGCGCGGGCCGCCTTCGGGGTGCGCTTCGACCCTGTCGGCGAGCGGATCTCGCTGGTGGACGAGCGGGGGCGGATCGTCGAGGACGACCGGGCGCTGCTGGTCATGCTCGACCTGGTCGCGGCCGAGCGGCGCAGTGGACGGGTCGCGCTGCCGGTGACCACCACCCGGATCGCCGAGCAGGTTGCTGCCTACCACGGCACTCAGGTCGAGTGGACGACCACGTCGCCCGACGACCTGACGCGGGTCGGCCGGGACGACACGACGATCTTCGGCGGGGACGGGCGCGGCGGGTTCATCGTCCCCGAGTTCAGCAGCGTCTTCGACGGCACTGCCGCGTTCGTACGGCTCCTGGGTCTGGTGGCGCGTACGCAGCTCACGCTGAGCCAGATCGACGCCCGCATTCCGCAGGCCCACGTCCTGCGCCGGGACCTCGCCACCCCGTGGGCGGTGAAGGGCCTGGTCATGCGCACGGTGGTGGAGGCGGCCGGGGACCGGTCGGTGGACACGACCGACGGCGTACGGGTCGTGGAGGCGGACGGCCGCTGGGTGATGGTGCTGCCCGACCCGGCCGAGGCCGTCACGCACCTGTGGGCCGAGGGTCCGGACGAGGCCTCGGCGCAGGCGCTCCTCGACGAGTGGGCGGCCGTGGTCGACAGCGCGGGCCGCTGATCTCCGCCGGAGCCGGAGCCGGAGCGG
Organism: Streptomyces pathocidini; assembly: GCF_001418495.1. Taxonomy (GTDB): domain Bacteria; phylum Actinomycetota; class Actinomycetes; order Streptomycetales; family Streptomycetaceae; genus Streptomyces; species Streptomyces pathocidini. Next base: position 3,606 of record NZ_LIQY01000142.1, read on the forward strand.
GTCTGCGCAGCTGACAGGCGCAAATCCGGTCCGTCCTGGAGAGTGGTGCGAGTGGGGCGCCGTGTGCGCGGTGCCCCACGGCGGCACGCCGGTGGGCCCATTCGGCGGACGCCGCCGCGACGTGCGACGATGTGCGGCATGTCGTCGCAGCAACCCGTTCGGAGCACCGGTTCGCCGCCGCCCCGTCGTCCCGACGCTTCCATGTCGCTGCTGACCAGTGTGATGGATCACGCCCTCGACGACGGCTATGCCGAGGCCACGGCCCGGCGCACCGCCCGGGGCGGCAAGGAGCTTCCCAAGACCCTGCGGGCCAAACTCGGTTTCGCGGGGGGACTGGTGCTCGCTGCGGCGGTGGTGACGGTCGGTGCCGTCGAGGCGCAGATATCCGCTCCGGCGCTCGCCAAGGAGCGGCAGGAGCTGATCGACCGCATCGGGACCGACACCGCTCAGGCCGACAAGCTCGAGGCAAACGTGGACCGGCTGCGGGACGAGGTGGGCGACCGGCAGCGTGCCGCGTTGGAGCAGCACGGCGGTGAGCAGGGACAGCTCGTGGGACTGCTGGCGGGAGCCACGGCGGTGCACGGCCCGGGCATGAAGCTGGTCGTGAACGACGCCAAGGGTTCCGACGGGGGAGGCGGTGGGCCCCGGGACAGCGGGGGCTTCTCCGATACGGGCCGGGTGCGAGACCGCGACATGCAGCGGGTCGTCAACGGCCTCTGGGAGTCCGGCGCCGAGGCCATCGCGGTCAACGGGCAGCGGTTGACGGCCCTCTCGGCCATCCGCGCGGCCGGTGACGCCATACTGGTCGACAACAAGCCGCTGGTGCCTCCGTACACGGTGCTCGCGGTGGGGGACGGGCAGCGGCTGGCCTCGGAGTTCCAGAGCAGCGCCGACGGCCAGTACTTGAAGGTGCTGCAGGAGAACTACGGCGTCCGGACGAGCATTTCGGCGCAGGACGACGTGCGGCTGCCCCCGGCACCGAGCCTGATCGTCCGCACCGCGAAGCCGGTAGCCGGGAGCGCGGACAACCGCGCCACTGACACAGGGAAGGGCACATCGTGATCGCCGTACTGGGCCTCGTCGTGGGAGTCGTGGTCGGACTGCTGGTCCGGCCCGAGGTGCCGGCCGTGGTCGAGCCCTATCTGCCGATTGCCGTCGTCGCGGCGCTCGACGCGGTCTTCGGCGGCCTGCGGGCCATGCTGGACGGGATCTTCGACGACAAGGTCTTCGTCGTATCGTTTCTCTCCAACGTGGTCGTGGCCGCGCTGATCGTCTTCCTCGGCGACAAGCTCGGCGTCGGGGCCCAGTTGTCCACCGGTGTCGTGGTCGTCCTCGGCATCCGCATCTTCTCCAACGCGGCCGCGATCCGGCGGCACGTGTTCCGGGCGTGAGGCCGATGAACGACAAGGACGAGACGCGCGGGACTCCCGAGCCCGGCGAGCAGCCCGAGGCCTCCGGGACTTCGGAGATGCCTGAGCACCGTGAACCGAGCGAACCCCGTGAGCCGAGCGAGCCTCGTGAGGTTCATGAGGATCGTGAGGTGCGTGAGACGCCAACCCCCGCTCGGGAACCCGGAGTTCCGGACGAGCGGGAGAAGCCGGGTCCGGACGGCGAACCCACCGCCGGCGACGCACCCGGGTCCGACCAGCTCACCGGGCGGCAGCGGCTGGCCGCGGGCATGTGGCCGCCGCGGGTCACCCGGGCCCAACTGATCGTCGCCCTCCTGCTGTTCGTGCTCGGCCTCGGCCTGGCTATCCAGGTCCGTTCCACCACCGAGAACAGCGCCCTGCGCGGCGCCCGCCAGGAGGATCTCGTACGGATCCTGGACGAACTCGACAATCGCACGCAGCGGCTGGAGGACGAGAAGCGCCGACTGGAGACCCAGCGGACGGAGTTGGAGAACAGCTCCGACCAGGCCGAGGAAGCGCGAAGGCAGACGGTGCAGAAGGAGCAGCAACTCGGCGTGCTGGCCGGCACGGTCGCGGCCGAGGGCCCGGGAATCAACCTCACCGTGAGCAACGCCAACTCGGTCCAGGCGGACATGCTCCTCGACGCGATCCAGGAGCTGCGTGCCGCGGGTGCCGAGGCGATCCAGCTCAATGACGTACGGGTCGTGGCCGACACGTACTTCTCCGACGTGGACGGCGGCGTGCGGGTCGACGGCAAGCGCATCTCCCCGCCGTACGAGTTCAAGGTCATCGGCAAGCCGCAGGACCTGGAGCCTGCCTTGAACATCCCCGGCGGAGTGGTGCAGACGATGGAGAAGGAGCAGGCCACGGTGTCGATCGAGCGGGCGGAGAAGATCGTCGTGGACGCCTTGCGGTCGGCGGAGCGGCCTGACTACGCTCGGTCGTCATCGTAGAGAAATCGTGGTGAACCGGTCGGGTCGGGGCCTTTCGGCCGGTGCCGAGGTTGCGGGGGGTCGACGCACCAAGGGAGTGGTGCGTGGTGGAAACTGTCTGGCGGTCACGGACGTTGTACAGATGTCCGGGTCCGGTCGGTGTGTGCAGCGAGGGTTCGTCCTGCCCCACGGGCGGGTCTGTTTTCGGTCAAGGGGAATCGCCCGTGAAGTTGTTTGCGAAGTTGTTCGGCAAGAGCGCCCGAGACGGCGGCGGAAGTGGTGGTGCCCGGCACGCCGCGGGTCGCCCCGTGGAGGAGGGCTCCGCGCCGGGGGAGCGTCCGCTGTTCCGCGACGAGGTCGCGGGATCCGGCAATAATCCGGCGGGCCACGCCGCGTCTTCTGTTGACCCTGCGGCATCGGGGCGCATAGGTTTCGAAGAACCATCAACCTCAAGTATGGGTGGAGGGTTTACCGCCTTGCCTGGTTGTACGAGGTGCGGACACCGGAATGCCGAGGACAGCCGGTTCTGCTCCAACTGCGGAGCACCGCTGCGTGCCGGAGCGTCGGCCGAGCGGGCGTCCGAGACGACCTCGACCATTTCGATCTCGGGCCTCGAGGCGTACGAGACGGAGGCGACGGGTCAGGCCGCGTCCTCGCTGTCGCCGGAGGCGCACTCCGCCGTCGAGGCGCTGCCGCCCGGCTCGGCGCTGCTGGTGGTCAGCCGCGGCCCGAACTCGGGCAGCCGCTTCCTGCTGGACGGCGAGCTGACCACGGCGGGACGCCATCCGGAGAGCGACATCTTCCTGGATGACGTGACCGTCTCCCGGCGCCATGTCGAGTTCCGTCGCGGCCAGGACGGCCGCTTCACGGTCTCCGACGTGGGCAGCCTCAACGGCACCTATGTCAACCGGGAGCAGATCGACGCGGCGGTGCCGCTGTCGAACGGCGACGAGGTGCAGATCGGCAAGTACCGGATGGAGTTCCACGCCAGCCGGCGGGGCTTCTGAGCCCTTTCGCGGCCGGCTGAACCCGTCACGGGTGGACCCCCACCAGGGAAGGGCCATGCGTCGGACACCGTCAGGCGGTGCCGGTTCCGGCACCGCCGCCAGAAGAGGCGGGCTGATGAGCATCGGCACGGTGCTCCAGCAGCTGCGCGAGGAGTTTCCCGAGGTCACCATCTCCAAGATCCGTTTCTTGGAGGCGGAGGGCCTGGTCGAGCCGCGGCGTACGCCGTCCGGGTACCGCAAGTTCAGCCCGGACGACGTCGAGCGGCTCGCCTATGTCCTGCGCATACAGCGTGACCACTACCTCCCGCTGAAGGTGATCCGGGAGCACCTCGACGCGCTGGCGCGCGGGGAGGAAGTCCAGCTTCCGGCCCCCAGCCGCCCCCGTGAGCTGCTCGACGGGTCGGCCGACCAGGACTCCGAGATCCTGGCGGCGGCCCGCGTCGGCCGTGCCGAGCTGATCGCCGCGGCGGACGTCGATGAGGCCGAACTGGTCGAGTGGGAGTCGTACGGCCTGATCGGGCCGGCCGACGAGCGCGGATACGACATCGAGTCCGTCTCCGTCGCCAAGCTCATCGCCGACCTGGGCCGCTTCGGGCTCGAGCCGCGGCACCTGCGCGTCCTGAAGGCCGCCGCGGACCGCGAGGCGGACCTCGTGGAGCAGGTGGTGGCCCCGCTCAGGCGCCACCGGAACCCGCAGACCAGGATCCACGCGGAAACCACCGCCAGGGAACTGGCCGCGCTCTCCGTGCGGCTGCACGCCGCTCTCGTCCAGTCCGCGCTGCGGTACCGCCCGCACTGACGGGCGGGCCCGACTACCCAAACCGGCCGGGCACGTCCTAGGGTTGCTGTGTGAACGAGCTCGACGTCGTCGGTGTCCGGGTGGAAATGCCTTCCAACCAACCGATCGTGCTCCTGCGAGAAGTGGGAGGCGACCGCTACCTCCCCATCTGGATCGGGCCCGGGGAGGCGACCGCGATCGCCTTCGCCCAGCAGGGCATGGCTCCCGCCCGCCCGCTGACTCACGACCTCTTCAAGGATGTGCTGGAGGCGGTCGGCCAGACGCTCACCGAGGTTCGCATCACGGACCTTCGGGAGGGTGTGTTCTACGCGGAGCTGGTCTTCGCCAGCGGGGTCGAGGTGAGCGCGCGGCCGTCCGACGCCATAGCGCTGGCGCTGCGCACCGGAACGCCGATCTACGGCAGCGACGGGGTGCTGGACGACGCGGGCATCGCGATCCCGGACGAGCAGGAGGACGAGGTGGAGAAGTTCCGCGAGTTCCTCGACCAGATCTCGCCCGAGGACTTCGGCACCAGCAGCCAGTAAGGGCCCGCCCTCGCGGGGGCGTGTAGCCATTCGGCTAGCCTTTCCCTCCGAGGGGTCACGGGAAACCACCCGCAGGGTGATTATCACTCGGCGTGCCGAGTGTGGCGATCGTTGACGCACCCCGGGTGACTGCCTACCGTCGAGAAGGCAGGTCAAGGACGGAGGGTCGGCGTGAGAAGCACCGGCGACGGTACAGCGGCGGGCGGTCCGATTCCGCTCCACGGGGGTGCGGCCGACCCCACTCCCCGGCACACCGTCGCGCGGCAGGTCACCGCCGACGACCTGCCGGATCGGATCGATCACTCCGAGCGGATCGGCTACCGCGGGCCCACGGCCTGTGCGGCGGCCGGCATCACGTACCGGCAGCTGGACTACTGGGCGCGCACCGGGCTCGTCGAGCCGAGCGTGCGGCCCGCCTACGGGTCGGGCACCCAGCGGCTCTACAGCTTCAGCGACGTGGTCGTCCTGAAGATCGTGAAGCGCTTCCTCGACACCGGCGTCTCGCTGCAGAACATCCGTGCGGCCGTTCAGCACCTGCGCGCCCGGCAGCGCGCCGACCTGCGGCGGATCACGCTCATGAGCGACGGCGCGACGGTCTACGAGTGCTCGTCCCCCGACGAGGTCGTCAGCCTGCTCCAGGGCGGGCAGGGTGTCTTCGGCATCGCGGTCGGGGTGGTCTGGCAGGACGTGGAGGGCGCGCTGTCGCAGCTCCACGGGGAGCGGGTGGACACCGGCGAGACGCTCGTCGGGCAGAACCCGGCCGACGAGCTGGCCCGCCGCCGCAACCGCGCGGTCTGACCCGCGGGCCGGGCCTTCGCAGGCTGCCGGATCCGAGCTGCGGCCCCTTTGTCGCTGCCGGATCCCGAGCTGCGGCCCATTGTCAGTGCCGTGGGGCAGCATCGGTGGTGTGAGAGGCGCACCGACCATCCTGCATCTCGACATGGATGCGTTCTACGCCGCCGTTGAGCAGGCGGCGAAGCCGAGCCTGCGCGGGAAGCCGGTGGTGGTCGGGGGTATCGGGCCGCGCGGAGTGGTGGCCACGGCCTCGTACGAGGCGAGGGTCTTCGGGGTGCACTCCGCGATGGCGACGGGGCAGGCGCGGCGGATGTGCCCCAACGCCGCCTATCTCGCGCCGCGTTTCTCGCTCTACCGGCAGGTCAGCGACGCGGTCATGGAGCTGTTGCACGGGCTGTCGCCGCTGGTCGAACCACTCAGCCTGGACGAGGCGTTCGTGGATCTCGAGGCGGGCGGAACGAGCGCTTCCACGCAGGCGGCGCGGGAGGTGGGGGAGCGGCTGCGCCGCGACATCCGGGCGGCCACCGGGCTCACCGGCTCGGTCGGGCTCGCCGGTTCCAAGATGCTCGCGAAGATCGCCTCCGAACGGGCCAAGCCGGACGGCCTGGTGGTCATCGCGCCCGGCACCGAACGGGAGCTGCTCGCGCCCCTGACGGTCCGTACGCTGCCGGGAGTTGGGCCCGCCACGGCCGAACACCTGCGCCGGGTGGGCATTCACGCCGTCGGAGAGATGGTGGAAGCCGGCGAGGACGAGCTCGTACGGCTGCTGGGGCGGGCACACGGCACCTCGCTGCACGCAATGGCTCAAGGGCTCGACGACCGGCCCGTCGTCGCGGAGCGGGACGCCAAGTCCGTTTCCGTGGAGGACACTTTCGACGTGGACCTGCACGACCGGGCGCGGGTGCGGTCGGAGGTCGCGCGGCTCGCCGACCGGTGCGTGGGGCGGCTGCGCTCGGCGGGCCGGTCGGGGCGCACGGTGGTGCTGAAGGTCAGGCGGTACGACTTCTCGACGCTGACGCGGTCCGAGACCCTGCGCGGGCCCACCGACGATCCAGCGGTCATCAGGGAGGCGGCGGCGCGGCTCATCGAGTCCGTGGACACCACGGGCGGGGTGCGGCTGCTGGGGGTCGGCGTGAGCGGGCTGGCGGACTTCACGCAGGAGGATCTGTTCGCCCAGGCGGCCACCGCCGAGGAAGCCACTGCCGAGGAAGGGGCGGAGCCGGTGGCGGACGCGGCGGCCGAGGGGTCGGGTGTCGGGCCCGTGGAGGAGATCGCCGAGGAGGCCGGGCGCCGAAGATGGGCGCCGGGGCATGACGTACGGCACGCGGAGTTCGGGCGGGGTGGGTGC
>NZ_LIQY01000143.1 GCF_001418495.1 Streptomyces pathocidini
GTAGCCCTCGTAGATCGTCACGCCCGCGCCCGCGAAGAACAGTCCGAGGCGACGTTCCATGGCCGAACCGCCCGACATGGCGTGCCGGATGCGGCCGCCCATCGCCTCCCGGACCTTGCTGTACACGAGCTTCTCGAACAGCTGGTGCTGCACGCGCAGCGCGGGGCTGGGGCCCGAGGAGGTGCCGAACGCCCTGCCCTCGGCCGCGTCCGCGTACCGCACCGCGACGTCGACGGCCTTGTCGAAGGGGCCGAGTTTGCCCTCTGCCTCGGCCTTGCGGCGCGCGGCGTGGAAGACCTTCTCGAAGATGTACGGCACGGCCAGGATGAACGTCGGCTTGAACGCGGCCAGATCGGGCAGCAGTGCGGCGGCGCTGAGGTTCGGCTGGTGGCCGAGCTTGACCCGGCCGCGGATCGCCGCGACCTCCACCATCCGCCCGAAGACGTGGGCGAGCGGCAGGAAGAGCAGGGTGCACACCTCGTCGTCGCGCTTGGCGCGGAAGACCGGCTCCCAGCGGGTGACGACGGTGTCGGACTCGAAGATGAAGTTCGCGTGTGTGATCACGCAGCCCTTGGGGCGGCCGGTGGTGCCCGAGGTGTAGATGATGGTGGCGGGGGAGTCGGGGGTGACCGCGAGGCGGTGCCGGTGCACCACCTCGTCCTCGATGTGGGCGCCCGCGGCCATCAACTCGCCCACGCAGTCGCGGTCCAGCTGCCACAGCTGCCGCAGCAGCGGCAGCCGGTCGACGACCGAGCCGATCGTCATCGCGTGGTCCTCGTGCTCCACGACGGCGGCCGAGACGCCCGCGTCGTGCAGCATCCAGCAGACCTGCTCGGCGGAGGAAGTGGGGTAGATCGGCACCGGCTGGGCGCCGATCGACCAGAGCGCGAAGTCGAAGAGGGTCCACTCGTAGCGTGTACGGGACATGATGGCGACCCGGTCGTTGAACCGGACGCCCTGCGCGAGCAGGCCCTTGGCTATGGCCATGACCTCGTCGCGGAACTGGGCCGACGTCACGTCCTGCCAGCGGTCGTCGACCTTCCGGGCGAGGGCGACCCGTTCGGGGTCCTCGGCCGCGTGGTCGTAGACGATGTCCGCCAGGCCTCCCACCGGAGGCTCAGCGACCACAGGGGGGACGGTGAACTCGGGCAACGACTCGCTCCTAGGTGCTCGTACAGCGCCGTGACCGTACCCGATCCCGTCTCCTGAGGGGAGGCCTTGGATTGACGGTCGGTGAAACTCGTGAGGAAGGCGGCCGGATCCCGAACGGGCGCTTCATGCAGGCAGGTTGGGGAATCCTGCTGACCTCGGAGTAAGAACGCCGAGGTCAAACCTCCACCGAATCCGACCGATGGGGTCACCGGCGCCTTACAGGGTGCAGCCGGTCCCCGCCCGCCAGAACGGCCGCCGCCAGCGCGTCCGCCGCCTCCTGGGAGGCGGGGCGGCGGCGCCCGTGCAGCAGGACGAAGTCCACATCCCTCGGTTCGGGAAGGCCCGCCCGCGCGGGGAGCCGTACAAGCCCCGGCGGGATCATGCCCTCGGCGTGCACCATCGCCCCAAGTCCCGCCGACCCAGAAAGACCGGAAGGACCAGCGCCCCAGAACCAGAAGGACCGGAAAGAGAGGCCATGCCCCGTCGCCGCCCCACCCTGCCCTCCTGGCTGCCGCTCGACCCGTACATCCTGGTGCTGCTCGGCACCGTCGCCCTCGCCGCGCTCCTCCCCGCCCGCGGTGCCGCCGCGACCGCCGCCGAAGGGGCCTCCACGGGCGCGGTCGCGCTCGTCTTCTTCCTCTACGGCGCCCGGCTCTCCACGCGCGAGGCGAGGGAAGGACTGTCCCACTGGCGGCTCCATCTGACCGTCCTGGCCTGCACGTTCGCCGTCTTCCCGCTCCTGGGGCTGGCCGCGCGCGGACTCGTGCCGTACGTGCTGGCGCCCGACCTCTACGCCGGGTTCCTCATCGCGATCGTCTTCGCGGGGTCGAAGAAGAGCCTGGCGGCGGGGTTGCCGATGGCGACCGTGCTGTTCGGGGCGCAGGCGAGCCTGGCGGTCCTGCCGTTGATGCTCTTCCATCAGATGCAACTGATGGTGTGCGCGGTCATCGCGCGGCGGCGCAGCCGTGATCCGCTGGCAGCGGTGAGGATCGGCGAACTGCCCGCCCCCGCAGGGGAGTCTGTGCCGGCGGGGCGATAGGGGGCTGAGTGGTTGCGCCGGGTTCGGCGCCGCCGCCGGGCTTCGCCGTACCGATTGCTCGCCGTTGCGGCGGAAAGAATGTGCCGCCTGCGGCAGCCCTGTGGCTGCCGTAGGCGGCACATGGTGCGGCCGGCCGGCCGGGTAGGTAGCGGGCCTATGCCCTCCGTGCCTCCACGCTGTCCAGCGGCAGGCGGAGGATCGGGGCGCCTGTCGGCTGGGTGTTGGTTTCGCGGAGGCGGGTCAGTTCGGTGTCCGTGAGGGCGCGGGGGTCCACGCGGATCTCGTCCAGCTGCCCCGTCAGCCAGCCGCGGCTGTCCGCCTTCTGCCCCAGGTGGACGCCGAAGGTCGAGCCCTCGCTGACCGTGCCAGGGACGTCCGCCGCCGTCGTCGTCTCCTCGCCGTCGACGGTGAGGATCAGCTTGCCGCCGGTGCGGCGCAGCGCCAGGTGGTGCCACTCGCCGTCGTTGTACGCCTGGCCCGTGCTCACCGTGGCCGTGTCGGGATCGTCGGTGCCGTTCACCGCGGTGATGAGCGCGGTGACCCGGTTCCTGGCGGGCTCACCCCGTACCCATATCTGCGGGTTGCGCGTGCCGACGCCCCCCATCCACAGGAACGGCTGGTCGCCGGCGGTCGCGCTGTAGCGGAACCACAGGCTCGCGGTGAAGTCCCGGGTGCCGAGCGGCAGGGAGCCGTGGAAGGGGAGGCGTACGGCGTCGTCCTTGCCGTCGAAGGACACGGCCCCGCCGTACCGTCCCGCCGTCCGCCCCGCCGCGCCGAGGACGCTCGCGGGCCGGGCGGACCGCGCCCGGTCCCGCGTGGTCGGATCGGGGCCGCGGCGCGGGCCCAGCCACTCCTCGGTGAACCGCGCGAAGCGGATCTCGTCCCGCGCGTCGACCGCCCCGCCCTCGTACATCAGGCCGATCTCGTGGTCGGAGATGGCGGCCATGTCGGAGTAGCCGGACCAGTCCGTGGTCACCGTCCTGCCGCGGTCCACGCTGTCCCAGGTGCGGCCGTCGTCGAAGGAGGAGCGGATCGTCATGGTGCGCCGCCGGTCGGGGTCGGCCGGGGCGGAGAACAGCATCCGGCCGGGTCCGGTCCGGTCGCGGCCGGGCAGCCTCACCACCGCCGCCTGCACCATGGGCGCGTAGAGGTCGGGCTGCGCGCGGAACGGCGAGGCGAAGCTGTCCCCGCCGTCCCGGCTGACCGCGTACGTGCGGTGGCCGAGGTCGGTGCCGTCCTGTTCGCGGCCGTTGACGTAGACCGAGCCGTCGGACCGCTCCACCACGGTCATTTCGGACGGCTTCTGACGGAACGTCCCGTCCTCGGCGACCGGCCAGCTGTCCACGGCGCCGATCTTCCAGTTCCGGCCGCCGTCGTCGCTGTGCACCAGCGCCGCGTGGTTCGCGCTGATGCGCTCGTCCGTGAAGGACTCGGTGTTGACGGCGAACAGCAGCCGCCCCGCGTGCTTGCCGCGGGTCAGCTGGATGCCGTGCACGGGCCCGGTGGCGTACCAGGAGTTCCAGTCGGGGCGCCGGATGGACCCCGTCAGGTCCTCCGGCTCGGACCAGCTCTGCCCGTCGTCGTCGCTGTACTGGAGGTGCGGGGTGCGGTCGCAGGGGACGTCGCAGGGCCCGTCGTCGGCACGGCCCTTGTTGTACGTGGTGGCGAGCACGATCCGGCCGGTACGCCGATCCACGATCGGCGCCGGGTTGCCGTGGGTGTCGCCGTTGCCCCGGTCGACGACCTGGAGCGGGCCCCAGGTGCGGCCGCCGTCGGTGGAGCGCTTGAGGACCAGATCGATGTCGCCCGCGTCCCCGCAGTTGTCCTGCCGCCCCTCGGCGAAGGCGAGCAGGGTGTTCCTGGTGGTCTTGACGATGGCGGGGATGCGGAAGCAGGAGTAGTCGCCGGGGTCCTGCGAGGCCTTGAAAATGACCTGCTGCTCGAAGGCGGTACGGGCCGCGGCCGGGGACTCCTCCGCGGCCGCGGCCCGTACGGAGACCGCTGAGGGGATGAGCACCGAGGCAGTGGCCAGTAAGGCGAGGGCGGATACGCGGTGCCGGTGTCGTCGTTCAGTGCGCGTGCGTGCGGGGACAACTGACGGCATGACACGTCCCTTCATCAAGCCGATAAACCGGACATCCCACGTCCCATGTCCGGGCGTCGAAGGTACGTGTCCCGTGATCCTCCCCACAAGCACCGTGCACCACTCGGCTCGGTCGGAGTACGACCTTCCCCGGATTGGCCCGCCGGTTCATGACGGGCAGATGACGATCCGGTGGACGGGGGAGGCTGGTGATACCTCGTCAGAGGGCACAGGGCCCGGCGACCGACCGGTCCGGGAAGGCCGGTTTTCGTGACGAGACGTCAACAAGGCGCGTGCGGTGGGACCGGCCGGCGCAGGGGTGCTCCCCCCACCGGCCGGTCCGTCGACCCGTGCCGCGGGCCCGCCGCGCTTCAGTGCCCCGCGGCTGCGGTCCGCAGGACGACGCGCTGCTCGCCCGCGTACACGTTCATGGAGTCGCCGCGCAGAAAGCCGACCAGCGTCAGCCCCGACTCGGCTGCCAGATCCACGGCCAGGGACGAGGGCGCGGAGACCGCGGCCAGCACCGGGATGCCCGCCATGACGGCCTTCTGCGCAAGCTCGAAGGACGCGCGCCCCGACACCAGCAGGATCGTCCGGGACAGCGGCAGCGAACCGGACCGCAGGGCGCGGCCGATCAGCTTGTCCACGGCGTTGTGCCGGCCCACGTCCTCCCGCAGGTCCAGCAGTTCGCCCTCCGCGGAGAACAGCCCCGCCGCGTGCAGCCCGCCGGTCCGGTCGAAGACGCGCTGTGCGGCCCGGAGCCGGCCGGGGAGGGCGGACAGCAGGGCGGGCGCCACGCGCACCGGGGGCGTGTCCGCGATCGGCCAGCGGGCCGTGGTCCGTACGGCCTCCAGGCTGGCCTTGCCGCACAGGCCGCAGGACGAGGTGGTGTAGACGTTCCGCTCCAGGGTGATGTCCGGAACGGGAACTCCGGGCGCGAGTTGTACGTCGACCACGTTGTAGGTGTTGACGCCCTCCGCCGTGGCGCCCGCGCAGTAGACGATGTTCGCCAGCTCCTCCGCGCTGCCCAGTACGCCCTCGCTCACCAGGAATCCGGCGGCGAGCGCGAAGTCGTCGCCGGGCGTACGCATGGTGATCGCGAGCGGCCGGCCGCCCAGCCGGATCTCCAGCGGCTCCTCGGCGACGAGCGTGTCCGGGCGGGTGCTGACGGACTCGCCGCGTATGCGGATGACGCGGCGGCGCTCGGTGACGCGTCCCATGATCGCCCTCACTTGGTTTGGTCGGTGGCCCGGCCACCGCTGTACGTGCCGGTCACTGCCCTACGTGCCGGTCACCGCTGTAAGCGCTGGAAGCCGAAGCGGCCCTTGATGCAGAGGTTGCCGTGGGTCACCGGGTTGTCGTGCGACGAGGTGACCTTCACGCTCCATTGTCCTGCACGTGCAGGGTCAGGTTGCAGCCGACGCCGCAGTACGCGCAGACCGCGGCGGTCCCGGCCCGCCGGGACTCCCCCCAGCCCCCGCCCGCAGACCGAACTCCGACTTGACACAGCCGCGGCCGAGACGTGGGCGAGCTCTAGGTGATGTCGATGTCCTCGCGCGCCTCGCCGGGCGGCCACACCGCCCTTCCGTACGCGCTGGCCTGATCGAGCACCTCTTCCCAACTGGGCCTCCGAAACTTGCCGTTGGCGTCCGAGAGCCGCATTCCCGCACTGGTGAGGGCTGGGGTGCGGTCACCATGGTCGTGGTTATCTAACGGGCTCGCGCATGTTTGGGGGTTAGACGTCGATGCCTTGGATACGGTGTCGCTCTTGTGCGCGCGGCGGGTTCTCAGTTGTGTGGGTCGCGCCACATTGGCCACATGTGGGGGCCGTTCGGGAGGTCGACCGTGGTGCCGAGGAAGGTGAAGCCGAGGCGTTCGTAGAGCGCCTTGCTGCGTTCATTGCTGGCTTCGAGGTATGCGGGCATGCCCTCGCGGTCGCAGCGGTCCAGCGCGGCGGTGAGGAGGGCGGCCCCCAGGCCGCGACCCTGGTGGGCGGGGGACGCGGCGATCATCGGGAGGAAGTAGTGGGCGCGGTCGTGGGGGTGGAGCTCGGCGGTCAACCGGCCGACGATTCCGGTGCGTTCGTTGCCCGGGTCGGCTGCCGCGATCGCCTCCGCCACCTCGTCGCCGTCCTCCACCTCCCCGCCTTCGGCCGCCGGGTGCACCGGGAGCCACAGTGCTGCCGCCGAGAGGTCGTTCGTGACGTCCACCCAGCCCTCGCGTAGCGCGGCGTCCAGGAAGGCGCCGAAGAAGCGGGGGTGGACGGCCCTGCGGTGCGCCTCGCCCGGGAACACCCAGCGGCTGACCGGGTCGTCCATGAACGCCTCGCCCAGCAGCCGCGCGATCGCGTCCCGTTCCTCGGGGCGGGCGCGGCGTATCTCCGGTGCGGGGGATGGGGCGGGCTGGCGGGCGGTGGTGGTCACGGCGGCAAGTCCCCCTGCGGATAAGGGTCTACGGGTTCCGGTTCGACGGCGTACGCGGTGATCGTACGCGGCCGGTCCGCACGCCTGATCGGTATACCAGGAGCCGCACACGTCACACCGCTTCGGGGCTGGAGTGCGGGCGTGATCGGTAGGTGGCCCGTGGAGTGGTTCGCGGCCCGGCTTTGTCCTCGATCGAGGAAAAGTGTGGGGTGATTCCCGCGCAAGTTCTTCCCAGCTCCGACAACCGCTGCTACTTTCCCCGGTGAAAGCCGAGAGATGCCGGACACGGCGGGAGGGGTGGCGTGAGGCGCATGACGGCTCGACCCGCTAACGCGCACCAGGCGCGACTGCTCCGGCTGCTGCGCGACGGCGGACCCAACTCCCGGGCCCAGCTGGGCGATCAGGTCGATCTGTCGCGGTCGAAGCTGGCCGTGGAGATCGACCGGCTGCTGGAGACCGGGCTCGTGGTCGCCGACGGGCTCGCCGCCTCGCGCGGCGGACGGCGGTCCCACAACATCCGGCTGGCGCCCGCATTGCGCTTCCTCGGCGTCGACATCGGCGCCACCTCCGTCGATGTGGCCGTCACCAACGCCGAGTTGGAGATCCTGGGGCATCTGACCCACCCCATGGACGTGCGGGAGGGGCCGGTCGCTGTCTTCGAGCAAGTGCTGGCGATGGCAGCCAAGTTGCGGGCCAGCGGGGTCGCCGAGGGGTTCGACGGGGCCGGGATCGGCGTGCCTGGGCCCGTGCGGTTCCCCGAGGGGGTGCCCGTCGCGCCGCCGATCATGCCCGGCTGGGACGGGTTTCCCGTACGCGAGGCGCTCAGCCAGGAGTTGGGCTGCCCCGTCATGGTCGACAACGACGTGAACCTCATGGCCATGGGGGAGCAGCACGCGGGCGTGGCCCGCTCCGTGAACGACTTCCTCTGCGTCAAGATCGGCACCGGCATCGGCTGCGGCATCGTCGTCGGCGGCGAGGTTCACCGCGGTACGACCGGGAGCGCGGGCGACATCGGCCACATCCAGGTCGAGCACGGGCCCGACAGCCGGCAGTGCGCCTGCGGCAACCGCGGCTGCCTGGAGGCCTACTTCAGCGGCGCCGCGCTCGCCCGCGACGCCGAGGAGACCGCCCGCGGCGGGCGCTCCGGCGAACTCGCCGCGCGCCTGGAGTCCGAGGGCCGCCTCGCCGCCTCCGACGTCGCCGCCGCGGCGGCCGCGGGCGACACCGCCGCGCTCGACCTCATCCGCGAGGGCGGCAACCGCACCGGCCAGGTCATCGCCGGACTCGTCAGCTTCTTCAACCCCGGCCTGGTGGTGATCGGCGGCGGGGTGACCGGCCTCGGCCACACCCTCCTCGCCGCCATCCGCACGCAGGTCTACCGGCAGTCCCTGCCGCTCGCCACGGGCAACCTGCCCATCGTCCTGGGGGAGTTGGGGCCCGCCTCGGGCGTCATCGGCGCCGCCCGCCTCATCAGCGACCACCTGTTCTCGCCCGCGTAAGCCGGCACCGCCGGCACACGGCACAGCACGGTCAGCACAGCCCGCGCACCACCGCAGCACGGCCCTGCACCACCCGCACAGCTCCCGCGCACCACCTGCACGGCCCGCGCACCAC
>NZ_LIQY01000144.1 GCF_001418495.1 Streptomyces pathocidini
GCGGTGGCGGTCGCGACGCCGGCGAGCAGCGGCAGCCAGCCCCACCGCTCGGCGGGCACGTCCGGGGTGAGGTAGACGGAGAAGAACAGCCCGGAGCGGGCCGGCGCCGTCCACTGCCGGTCCAGCCGCCCGCGCCCGGACGTCTGCTCCTCGGCGACGAGCACCGCGCCCTGCTCGGCCGAGCCCGCGCGGGCCCGTTCGGCCAGGTCGGTGTTGGTGGACCCGGTCGCCTGGACGACGTCGAGGGCGGTCCACAGCCCGTCGGGGCGTACGAGGGCGTGGCGCAGCGCGGTGGCGTTCAGCGGCGGCCGCTCCAGATCGGTCCAGCGACCGCCGCCGCTCTCGCGGCCGCCGTCCCCGTGGTGCTCGCGGCCGCCGCCCCCGGGGGTTTCGGAGTGCTGTGGCGTCATGGCGTCAGCCTAGGCCCCGTACCAGTTCACGGCCCGCCTGCCGAGTCCCCCGCGAGGACGCATGATGTGGCCAAGACCGCACTGTCGGGGCGAGATCCCGCCGATACGCTACGAGTCGGTAGCAACCGCGGGAGACCCCGCCCGAGCACCCTCGCAGAACGCAACAGAACACCGCAGCGCCCATCCCCAGGACGACACCAGGACGAGCAGGAGCCGCATCCGATGTCCGAGCCGGATACCGCCCCCCAGAACATCCCAGCCCCCCACACCACCGCGGGCAAGATCGCGGACCTGCGGCGGCGTATCGAGGAGGCGACGCACGCCGGCTCGCATCGGGCCGTGGAGAAGCAGCACGCGAAGGGCAAGCTGACGGCCCGCGAGCGGGTCGAACTGCTGCTGGACGAGGGGTCGTTCACCGAGTTGGACGAGTTCGCCCGGCACCGCTCGACCAACTTCGGCCTGGACCGGAACCGCCCGTACAGCGACGGCGTGGTCACCGGCTACGGCACGGTCGACGGCCGCCCGGTGGCCGTGTTCTCGCAGGACTTCACCGTCTTCGGCGGGGCGCTCGGCGAGGTCTTCGGCGAGAAGATCGTCAAGGTGATGGACTTCGCGCTGAAGACCGGCTGCCCGGTCATCGGCATCAACGACTCCGGTGGCGCGCGCATCCAGGAGGGCGTGGTCTCGCTGGGCATGTACGGCGAGATCTTCCGCCGCAACACCCATGCCTCGGGCGTCGTTCCGCAGATCTCGCTCGTCGTGGGCCCCTGCGCGGGCGGCGCGGTCTACTCCCCGGCGATCACCGACTTCACGGTGATGGTCGACCAGACCTCGCACATGTTCATCACCGGACCCGACGTTATCAAGACCGTCACCGGTGAGGACGTGGGCTTCGAGGAACTGGGCGGCGCGCGGACCCACAACTCCACGTCCGGGGTCGCGCACCACATGGCCTCCGACGAGAAGGACGCGATCGACTACGTCAAGTCCCTGCTCTCGTACCTGCCTTCCAACAACCTCAGCGAGCCGCCCGCCTTCCCGGAGGTCGCGGACCTGGAGGTCTCGGAGGAGGACCGGGAGCTGGACGCGGCGATCCCGGACTCGGCGAACCAGCCGTACGACATGCACCGGATCGTCGAGCGCATCCTGGACGACGGCGAGTTCCTGGAGACCCAGCCGCTGTTCGCGCCGAACATCGTCACCGGCTTCGGCCGGGTCGAGGGCCACCCGGTGGGCGTCGTCGCCAACCAGCCGATGCAGTTCGCGGGCTGTCTGGACATCAACGCCTCGGAGAAGGCGGCCCGTTTCGTGCGCACCTGCGACGCGTTCAACGTGCCGGTGCTGACGTTCGTGGACGTGCCCGGCTTCCTGCCCGGTACGGACCAGGAGTACAACGGCATCATCCGGCGCGGCGCCAAGCTGATCTACGCGTACGCGGAGGCGACCGTTCCGCTCATCACGGTCATCACCCGCAAGGCCTTCGGCGGGGCGTACGACGTCATGGGCTCCAAGCACCTGGGCGCGGACCTCAACCTGGCCTGGCCGACCGCGCAGATCGCGGTGATGGGCGCCCAGGGCGCGGTCAACATCCTGCACCGCCGCACGATCGCCGCGGCCGAGACGCCCGAGCAGGCCGAGGAGGTGCGGGCCCGGCTGATCGCGGAGTACGAGGACGCGCTGCTGAACCCGTACGTGGCGGCCGAGCGCGGCTACGTCGACGCGGTGGTCCTGCCGTCGGAAACCCGGCGCCACATCGTGCGCGGGCTGCGTAGTCTGCGGAACAAGCGGGAATCCCTCCCCCCGAAGAAGCACGGCAACATCCCGCTGTAGGGCCCGCGGGCCCGGCTGTGAGACGTGAGGAGAGCCGCCATGTACAAGGTCGTACGGGGCAACCCGACCCCCGAGGAGCTGGCCGCCGCACTGGCGGTGGTCCAGGCGCGCCGCGCGGCGGCCTCGGCGGCGTCCGCGGCGCGGGAGGAGACGGACGAGTGGGCCGACAAGGAGCGGAACGTGCCGCGCCGGGCGCTGCCGCGGGCGGGCTCGAAGGCCTGGCGGAGCTCGTACTGGCCGAACTGAGGGACCCGCAGCGGGGCCGGACTGGCCCGATGTGATCGTGCCGCCTGAGTACGCGTACTCAGGCGGCACCGTCCTGTCTGGCGCAGGATCGGATCCATGCTGTGGTCCGACCCCTCCGACGAGCCCTCCGAGGAGTGGTGCGCGGCCGAGGCGAAGCTCCGGCGCGCGGGAAAGGTGCTGGCGGCGGCGCTGATGGTGCTGATGGTGCTGCTGATCTTCTGAGGCGCGACTCACAGGCGCGATGCGCAACCGCCTCCCCGCCGATTCCCGTCACCCCAGGTGAAACCCCGCCTTTCGGACACCTGAGGAGCCACCGCCATGAACAGGCCGCTGCGCCGTGTCGCCGTCTTCTGCGGTGTGCTGGTCCTCGCGCTGCTGGTGCGGAGCACCTGGGTCCAGTTCGTCCAGGCGGAGGAGCTGCAGTCGCACAAGAACAACCGGCGGGTCGCCATCGAACGGTTCGCGCAGCCGCGCGGGGACATCATCGTCGCGGGCAAGCCGATCACCGGCTCGGCGGAGACCTCCGGGGACTTCAAGTACAAGCGGGTCTTCAAGGACGGCCCGATGTACGCGCCGATCACCGGGTTCTTCTCGCAGGTCTACGGGGCCAACCACCTGGAGGCGCTGAACGACAAGCTGCTGTCGGGCACCGACGACCGGCTGTTCCTGCGCCACACCCTCGACATGCTCACCGGTGAGCCGCGGCGCGGCGGGGACGTCGTGACCACCATCGATCCGGCGGCGCAGAAGGCCGCGTACGAGGGGCTGGGCAAGAAGAAGGGCGCGGTCGCGGCGCTCGACCCGCGCACCGGCAAGATCCTCGCGCTGGCCAGCACGCCCAGCTACGACCCGTCGACGATCGCGGGCGGGTCCAAGGAGGACCGCGAGGCGTGGGAGCGGCTGGCGAAGGACCCGGACAAGCCGATGAACAACCGGGCGCTGAAGGAGGTCTACCCGCCCGGCTCCACATTCAAGATCCTCACCGCCGCGGCGGCCCTGGAGCACGGCCTCTACAAGGACATCGACGCCCCCACCGACTCCCCCGACCCGTGGACCATGCCCGACACGACCACGGTCCTGCCGAACCACAGCCCGACCGCACCCTGCCAGAACGCCTCGCTCAACGTCGCGCTGCAGCACTCCTGCAACAACGTCTACGGCAAGGCGAGTTCGGACCTCGGCAAGGAGAAGATGCGGGAGACGGCGGAGAAGTTCGGGTTCAACGACGCGAAGGTGGACACACCAGTGCGGGCCGCCGAGTCGATCTTCCCTAAGGGGATGGACCGGCCGCAGACCGCGATGTCCGGCATCGGCCAGGCCAGCGTCCGGGCCACCCCGCTGGAGGTGGCGATGATGACCGCGGCCATCGCCAACGACGGAAAGCTGATGAAGCCGTACCTGGTGGACGAGCTGCGCGGGCCCGACCTCTCCACGCTGGAGAAGCACGACCCCGAGGAGATGTCGCAGGCGGCCTCCGAGGACACGGCGCGCAAGGTCCAGCAGATGATGGAGGACACCGCCACGAAGGGCACCGGCAAGGCGGGCCTGATCTCCGGCGTCACGGTCGGCGCCAAGACCGGAACGGCCCAGCAGGGCACGGACAACAGCAAGCCGCCGCTGGCGTGGTTCATCTCGTACGCGAAGAAGTCCGACGGCTCGTCCCCGGTGGCGGTGGCCGTCATGATCGACCCCGAGGACAGCGTCCCCCGCGACCAGATCTCCGGCGGCGGCCTGGCGGGCCCGATAGCCAAGAAGGTCATGCAGGCGGTGCTGGGCCAGTAGGGGCCGCGGCGACGGGGCCGAGCAGGGTTCGCACACCGCCGGGCTTTCCGCCGTACCGATCGCCCGCCATCGGGTAGCGGGGACATCTCCGGGGACTCCGTCCCAGACCCCATTGGCCGGGACCGGGTGCCCGTCAGGCGGATGCCCGGGCCGCGGCGGCACCTACGCGGTCGAGCCCCAGGGGCAGCGCCCGGGAGTTCCCTCCCCCGCGACGGCGAGAGACCTCAGTGGTGGAGCCCGGAGGGGGCACTCCCCCTGGCTACCGCCGGGGCACCCCCACCCAGCGCTGGCCAAGGGGGAGCCGGACCGGTCTCGGCCCAGCGGGCCCGGCATTGTTGCGCGGGTCGCTCGATACGCTGGGGCGCATGACTGATCCGCAGGCCGCCGCCTCTTCCCGCCGTCGTCTCGTGCTCGGTTCCGCCTCGCCCGCCCGGCTCGGGTTGTTGCGGCAGGCGGGGCTGGTGCCCGAGGTGGTCGTCAGCGGGGTGGACGAGGACGGGATCACGGCCGGCTCCCCGGCGGAGCTCGCCCGGCTGCTGGCCGAGGCCAAGGCGGACGCGGTGTCCGTACGCCCGGAGGCTGCGGACGCGCTCGTCGTCGGCTGCGACTCGGTGCTCGAACTCGACGGGCAGGCGCTCGGCAAGCCCGCGGACGCCGAGGAGGCGACGGCCCGCTGGAAGGCGATGCGGGGCCGCTCCGGCGTCCTGCGCACCGGCCACTGCGTGATCGACACCCGGTCCGGCCGCCGCGCGTCCGCGACCGCCTCGACCACCGTCAGGTTCGGCGAGCCCTCGGACGCGGAGATCGCCGCGTACGTCGCGAGCGGGGAGCCGCTGAAGGTGGCGGGCGCGTTCACGCTCGACGGGCGCTCGGCGCCGTTCATCGAGGGCATCGAGGGCGACCACGGGAACGTCATCGGCCTGTCCCTGCCCCTCCTGCGGCGCCTGCTCGCCGAGGTGGGCACGGAGATCACCGAACTCTGGGCGTAGCGCCGGGGGTTGCGGCGGGGGCCGGCGTCGCGCGCCCCGGGCCGCCGGCACTCTCAGATCGCCGGCGTCCCAAGCCGCCGGGGCCTCAAGTCGCCCCGCGACAGGTCGCCCCGCGCTTCAGGTCGCCGGGGCCGGTTCCGTGCTGCCGCCGGGCTCGCCGTTCCCGGCTTCGGCGTCGGTGCCGGCGCGCTCCGGGCCCCCGCCGTCCGCCGACCCGTACACGATCAGCGCCAGCACGATCAGCCCGAACATGACCATCATGAACGCGAAGGCGGCCCAGCCGACGACCCCGACCACCACGATCGCCAGCACCGCGTGCACCACCGCCGCGCCGATGAGGAGGGCGCGCGCGAGACGGCCGGGCGCCCGGTCGCGTATCGCCGTGAGGAGCAGCGCCACCGCGCAGGCGGCGAGGTAGAGGCCGAAGACGCCGCCCATGATCCAGGTGGAGACGCTCATGGCGTCGGGGTCGAGCCCGGCGAGCGACATGTGCTGCCGGTCCACGCTGATGCCGAGCACCATGTTGATCAGCACGATGCCGACCGCCTCGACGAGCAGCAGCGCCGCCGCCACCGCGGCCACCGGTCTGCGAGCCATCACGCCCCACCCACCCCTGAACTTCGGTCGTTACCCCGGGTACTGAGAAGACATCGGGAACGCTACTCAGGGGTAAACCCATAGACAAGGGGTGTGGACAAGCCCCGCGGCTCGCCCGACCGGCGGCGCCGGATCGGCAAAGTTTCCGGCAGCCGTTCGTAGGGATTCCACAAAGAAACGCCAGCCCTCACAGGTCGCCCGGGTGGAGAGGTTGACCACACGGGAGTGCGGGCCGGGCACGTGAATTGCGGGCGTACCGTGGGACGACAAGGAGTTTCGACCCTCTGGCGGCGGGCGGATCACGTTCCGTGTGGGCAAGCTCACCCCGGAGGCCGACTCGGCAGGCCGTGTCGGCAGTCCCTAAACTCGCCTTGTTTTCAGGAGGGAGCCATCGTGCGCAAGGTGCTCATCGCCAACCGTGGCGAAATCGCTGTCCGCGTCGCCCGGGCCTGCCGGGACGCGGGGATCACCAGCGTAGCCATCTACGCAGACCCCGACCGGGACGCCCTGCACGTCCGCGCGGCCGACGAGGCCTACGCACTCGGCGGCGACACCCCCGCCACCAGCTACCTGGACATCGCCAAAGTCCTCCAGGCCGCCGCCGACTCCGGAGCCGACGCCATCCACCCCGGATACGGCTTCCTCTCCGAAAACTCCGACTTCGCCCAGGCGGTGCTCGATGCCGGGCTGACGTGGATCGGCCCCCCGCCCCAGGCCATCCGGGATCTGGGCGACAAGGTCGCCGCCCGCCACATCGCCCAACGCGCCGGCGCCCCCCTGGTGGCGGGAACCCCCGACCCCGTCTCGGGTGCCGACGAGGTCGTCGCCTTCGCCGAGCAGCACGGGCTCCCCATCGCCATCAAGGCCGCCTTCGGCGGCGGCGGACGCGGCCTCAAAGTCGCCCGCACCCTCCAGGAAGTCCCCGAACTCTACGACTCCGCCGTCCGCGAAGCCGTAGCGGCCTTCGGCCGCGGTGAGTGCTTCGTCGAGCGCTACCTCGACAAGCCCCGCCACGTCGAAACCCAGTGCCTCGCCGACCGGCACGGCAACGTCGCCGTCATCTCCACCCGCGACTGCTCCCTCCAGCGCCGCCACCAGAAACTCGTCGAGGAAGCCCCCGCGCCCTTCCTGAGCCAGACTCAGAACGACGAGCTGTACGCGGCGTCCAAGGCCATCCTCAAGGAGGCCGGGTACGTCGGCGCCGGCACCGTGGAGTTCCTCGTCGGCAGCGACGGCACCATCTCCTTCCTGGAGGTCAACACCCGCCTGCAGGTCGAGCACCCGGTCACCGAGGAAGTCACCGGCATCGATCTCGTACGCGAGATGTTCCGCATCGCCGACGGCGAGGAGCTCGGCTACACCGACCCGCCCATCCGCGGCCACTCCCTCGAATTCCGCATCAACGGCGAGGACCCCGGCCGCAACTTCCTCCCCGCCCCGGGAACGGTGACGACCTTCACCCCGCCGACCGGCCCCGGCGTCCGCCTGGACGCGGGCGTGGAGTCCGGCTCCGTCATCGGCCCGGCCTGGGACTCCCTCCTCGCCAAGCTGATCGTCACCGGCGCCACCCGCCGGCAGGCCCTCCAGCGGGCGGCGCGCGCACTGGCCGAGTTCCAGGTCGACGGCATGGCCACCGCCATCCCCTTCCACCGCGCCGTCGTCCAAGACCCCGCCTTCGCGCCCGAACTCACCGGCTCCACCGGCCCGTTCACCATCCACACCCGATGGATCGAGACCGAGTTCGTCAACGAGATCAAGCCGTTCGCGGCTCCCGTGGCGGACGAGGAGGGCGAGGCGGAGACCCGCGAGACGGTCGTCGTCGAGGTCGGCGGCAAGCGCCTGGAGGTTTCGCTGCCGTCCTCGCTGGGCATCGCGGCGGCTCCGGCGGCCGCCGGAGCCGGGGCCAAGAAGCCGAAGCGCAAGGCGGCGAAGAAGGCCGGTTCGGCCGCGTCCGGTGACGCGCTGGCGTCCCCGATGCAGGGCACCATCGTCAAGGTGGCCGTCGAGGACGGCCAGGAGGTCAAGGAGGGCGACCTGGTCGTCGTCCTGGAGGCCATGAAGATGGAGCAGCCGCTGAACGCCCACCGCTCGGGCACGATCAAGGGCCTGACGGCCGAGGTCGGCGCGGGCGTCAGCGCGGGCGGCGTCATCTGCGAGATCAAGGACTGACACCGGCCGTAGGCCGTATAGGCACCACCGGTACGACACACTGCGGGGCCCGTCGAGCGATCGACGGGCCCCGCGGCGTTACCTGAGCGGCTACCCAGTCCCAGGGCTACCGGCCACGCAGGCACCCAGATCTGCCGGTCCCGCAGATACCCAGCGCTACCGACCGCGCAGGTCGGCGATCCGGGCCGCCCGGTTGCCGCCCGCCGCCGCCTGCTGGTCCGCCAGGGCGGCGGTGCTGCGCAGCTGCGGGGGTCCGCCGGGGCCCGGCGGGTGGTTGCGCCGCGGGCCGGGCAGCGGCAGTTCGTCGCCGCCCTTCGCGGCGCCGGGCGGGCCCATCCGGCGCGGCCTGCGGCCACCGGGCGACGAGGCGGGACCGGCAGCCTCGGCACCGTGGCCGGGGTCCGCCATGCCGGGCCCCGCGACCGCGATCTGCACGCCCTGGTCAGCCAGGGCCTGCAACTCCGTCGCGGCCCGGTCGTCGTGGAGCGGCGGCTCGTCGGTGACCAGGCGGGTGATCACGTCCGTGGGCACGGTCTGGAACATGGTGTCGGTGCCGAGCTTGGTGTGGTCCGCGAGGACCACGACCTCGGCCGCGGCCTGGACCAGGGCCCGGTCCACGCTCGCCGACAGCATGTTGGAGGTGGACAGGCCGCGTTCGGCGGTCAGCCCGCTGCCGGAGAGGAAGGCGCGGGACACCCGCAGCCCCTGCAGGGACTGCTCGGCGCCGCTGCCCACCAGCGCGTAGTTGGAGCCGCGCAGGGTGCCTCCGGTCATCACGACCTCGACCCGGTTGGCGTGCGCCAACGCCTGGGCGACGAGCAGGGAGTTGGTGACCACGGTGAGTCCGGGGACGCGGGCGAGCCGGCGGGCCAGCTCCTGCGTGGTCGTCCCCGCACCGACGACGATCGCCTCGCCCTCCTCGACGAGACCGGCCGCGAGATCGGCGATGGCCGTCTTCTCCGCGGTCGCTAGATGGGATTTCTGCGGGAAGCCGGACTCCCTGGTGAAACCGCCCGGCAGCACCGCACCGCCGTGGCGGCGGTCCAGCAGTCCTTCTGCCTCCAGTGCACGCACGTCCCGCCGTACGGTCACTTCGGAGGTCTGGACGACACGGGCGAGCTCTCGGAGCGACACCGCTCCGTTCGCTCGCACCATTTCGAGGATCAATTGGCGACGTTCTGCAGCGAACACGAAACTGACAGTAACCCCAACGACCGTCTGGTTTCAGCACTTTGCGCCGAATAACAGAAGTTGTTCGTGGCGGCCGTTCAGAACTGATATACGGGTTGGTTGCCCTGTTCGCCGTTCAGCGGTCCCGCAGGCGACCGTACGGGACCCGAACTGCCGCCGTCACGCCTCGCGTTGCGTCTTCCGGGCGTGCAACTGGCGTGCGGTTTCGGCGATCGAGCCGGACAGCGACGGGTAGACGGTGAAGGTGTTGGCGATCTGCTCGACCGTCAGGTTGTTGTCGACCGCGATCGAGATCGGGTGGATCAACTCGCTGGCGCGCGGGGACACCACGACACCGCCGACGACGATGCCCGTGCCCGGGCGGCAGAAGATCTTGACGAAACCGTCCCGGATGCCCTGCATCTTCGCGCGCGGGTTCCGCAGCAGCGGCAGCTTGACCACGCGGGCGTCGATCAGCCCGTTGTCCAGGTCCGCCTGCGAGTAGCCGACGGTGGCGATCTCCGGGTCGGTGAAGACATTGGCCGAAACCGTCTTCAGGTCCAGCGGGGCGACCGCGGAACCGAGGAAGTGGTACATCGCGATCCGGCCCTGCATCGCCGCGACCGAGGCGAGCGCCAGGATCCCCGTGCAGTCACCCGCCGCGTACACGCCGGGGGCGCTCGTACGGGAGACCCGGTCGGTCCAGATGTGCCCGGACTCCTTGAGCCGGACCCCGGCCTCCTCCAAGCCCATGTCGGCGGTGTTGGGGATCGAGCCGACCGCCATCAGGCAGTGCGTGCCGGTGATCACGCGGCCGTCGGCGAGTGTGACCTCGACGCGGTCGCCGGCCTCTCCCTCTGCCTCCGCGCCCGCCTCGCCCGCCTCCGGCGAGGAGGGGCCCTGTGCCGATGCGGGTCCCTGTGCCGATGCCGGTCCCTGTGCCGATGCCGGTCC
>NZ_LIQY01000145.1 GCF_001418495.1 Streptomyces pathocidini
GGGCGCGCTCGTGCACCGCGCGCGCCCCGGCGACGTCCTGCGGCTCGGGCCGCCGGGCGGTTCGATGACCGTGGACCACGGCGCCGACAACGGCCTGCTCTGCCTGGGCGGCGGCACCGGTATCGCGCCGATCAAGGCGCTGGTGGAGGACGTCGCCGAGCACGGCCGCAAGCGCCCCGTCGAGGTCTTCTACGGCGCCCGCCGCGACTACGACCTCTACGACATCGACACCATGCTGCGGCTGGCCCGCTCCCATCCCTGGCTCTCGGTGCGCCCGGTCGTCGCCAACGGTCCGGCTCCCGCGGGCGGCCTCAGGGGGCCGTTGCCCGAGGCGGTGCGGAGCTACGGCCCCTGGCACGCGTACGACGCCTATCTCTCGGGGCCGCCCGGGATGATCCGCAGCGGGATCGACACCCTCACCGATGTCGGCGTGCCGGCGGACCGGATCCGCCACGACGCCCTGGAGGAGCTGATCGCGACGGGGCCCGAGGGATTCTGAACCCGGCCTCGGGCAGGTTGGAACCCGGAGGCGGCGGGCGGTGTATTAGAGGTGTACGGCGCCCAGGGGAGGCGCCCGCACTGTGGGGGTACGTCATGGGGGTTCTGGCGGAGAGGCGGAGGACCGGGGCGTCAGCCCAGGTCGGGGGCGTGCAGCGCTCGTACGCCCTCGATGTTGCCGTCCAGGTAGTGCCGCAGGGAGAGCGGCACCACCTCGACCGAGGCGAGCCCGGGCCGGGTGAACGGGATGCGGGTGATCTCGTACTCCCCGCTGGGTTCGTCGACTTCGGGACCGTGGCGGCGCGTCGGGTCCATCGACTCCAGGCGGCAGACGAAGAAGTGCTGCACCTTCACACCCGTCACCCCGCCGTCGGCGATGTGCTCGACGGTGTCCACGAAGACCGGCACCACGTCGCTGATCTTCGCACCCAGCTCCTCGTCCACCTCGCGGTGCAGCGCGTCGACGACCGTGGCGTCCTCCGGCTCCACGCCCCCACCGGGGGTGATCCAGTACGGCGGGCGGCCCGGCTTGGTCCGCTTGATCAGGATCATCT
Source organism: Streptomyces pathocidini (assembly GCF_001418495.1). Classification (GTDB taxonomy): domain Bacteria; phylum Actinomycetota; class Actinomycetes; order Streptomycetales; family Streptomycetaceae; genus Streptomyces; species Streptomyces pathocidini. Next base: position 1,053 of record NZ_LIQY01000145.1, read on the forward strand.
CGTCGCCGTCGAGCAGGATGGCGCGGGCGGTTCGCTTGACCACGGGTCGTACGGTCATGGAGGAGATGTGGCCCTGTCCGGGGCCTCCGAAACGTACCGGAACTCAGCCGGCCGTCGGGGCCGCCGTCTCGTCCAGCGCCCGCAGCACGTCCGCCACCAGGTCCTCGGGGTCCTCGGCACCGACGGAGAAGCGGACGAAACCCTCCGGCACGTCGTCCCCGCCCCAGCGCCCGCGCCGCTCGGCGGTGGACCGCACGCCGCCGAAGCTGGTCGCGTCGTCCACCAGGCGCAGCGCCGCCAGGAACCGCTCGGCGTATGCGCGGTCGGGCAGCGTGAAGGACACCACGCAGCCGAAGCGGCCGGACCGCATCTGCCGGGCGGCGACCGCATGCGAGGGGTCGTCGGGCAGGCCCGGGTAGCGCAGCCCGGTCACCTCGGGGCGCTCGCGCAGCGCCTCGGCCAGGGCGAGGGCGGTCGCGGTCTGCCGGTCGATGCGCAGCTGGAGGGTGGACAGCGAGCGATGGGCGAGCCAGGCTTCCATCGGGCCGAGGATGGCCCCGGACGTCTTGCGCCAAAGCTTCACCTGGGCCGCCAACTCGCGATCGCGGCAGGTCACATAGCCGAGCAGCACATCGCCGTGGCCGGTCAGGCCCTTGGTGCCGCTGGCCACCGAGAAGTCGGCGCCCAGCTCCAGGGGCCGCTGGCCGAGCGGGGTGGCGAGGGTGTTGTCGACGGCGACCAGCGCGCCCGCCTCGTGGGCGGCGTCGGCCAGCCGCCGGATGTCGCACACGTCGAGGCCGGGGTTGGAGGGCGTCTCGATCCACAGCAGCTTCGCGCCCTCGAGGTGCTTGGCCTGGGCCTCGCCCGCGGTCGGCGCGGTGCGCACCTCGACACCGTAGGACTCCAGCCGCTCGCGGATCAGCGGCATCGCCTGGTAGCAGTCGTTCGGAAGCACGACGGTGTCCCCGGACCGCACACCCGAGAGCAGCACGGCGGCGATGGCGCCCATGCCCGAGGGGAAGGCGACGGTGTGCACGTCCTCGCCGGGTGCCTCCAGCTCGCCGATGGCGCGCTCCAGGCCGGTCCAGGTCGGGTTGTCGTCCCGGCCGTAGGTGTACGGGCCGACGGCGTCGCCCGGCAGGTGGTAGTGGGCGGCGAAGACCGGACCGGGCATGGTCGGCTCATAGGCCACGGGCTCCGGGAGTCCGGCCCGTACGGCGCGGGTTCCATCACCGGTCATGTGCTGCCTCCTTGGCTGTCGCGCTGCTGGTCGTCTCGCCGCTGGTCGTCGAGGGTCGCGCGGACGCCACCGAGGAGGGCCTGCGCCGCGGGCTCGATATTGCCGGTGCACACGCAGCACACGCGGAAGGGGGAGCGGGGTGACGGGCTCATGGGCCCATCATCCGCCACCCGCGGCCGGGCCTCCGCCGCGGGAGCGGAAGGGGGTGGATCAGTCCTCGCCGTCGGGCAGGACCACGTTCATCGCCCAGGAGACGATCGAGACGATCAGACCGCCGAGCACGGCCGTCCAGAAGCCCTCTACGTGGAAGGAGAGGTCGAGCTTGTCGGCAAGCCAGGAGGTGAGCAGCAGCATCAGGGCGTTGATCACCAGGGTGATCAGGCCGAGGGTGAGGATGAACAGCGGAAAGGCCAGCAGTTTGACCACCGGCTTGACGATGAAGTTCACCAGGCCGAAGACCAGGGCGACGAGTATGAGGGTGAGTGCCTTGCGGCCGACGCTGTCGCCGGTCAGCGTGATGTCCTGCAGCAGCCAGATGGCCACGAGCAGGGCCGCCGCGTTGGCGATCGTCTTGACTACGAAATGCTTCATGGTGAGATCGTGGCAGACCGGATCTGGAGAGCTAGGGGTGGGACGGGAATGAAGGCGTTCCGGCTGGATGAACTCGAGGCGGAGCGGGCCGCCAACCAGGGGGCGTACCTGCAGTTCCTGCGCGAGCGGAACATGTCGGTCGGGCTGTACGCGCTGGACGCCGGCACCGCCGACTCGCAGCAGCCGCACCGGCAGGACGAGGTCTACTTCGTGGTCAGCGGACGGGCCTCGATCACGGTCGGGACGGAGACCACGATGGTCGCGCGCGGCAGCGTCGTGTACGTGCCGGCGGGGGTGCCGCACAAGTTCCACCACATCAGCGAGGACCTGCGGGTCCTGGTCGTCTTCTCTCCCCCGGAGAGCTGACCACCCGGAGCCCCTGGCTCCCGTAGGGGTCGGGTCAGGGAAGGACGGGGGCCGCGGGGCCTCCGCCGGGCACCGTGCCGTGCCTAGCATCGAAGACAGCCCGGATGGACCGGGAATCTCCCGGGAACCGGGACGAAAGTGTGGAAGCGGGGCCGACAGTGGCTGCAGTCAAGGAGATCTTCGAGGGTCTGCCGTGGTGGGTGAAGTGGGTCGCGGTGCCGTTGCTCGCGCTCTTCGTCTTCGGCGGCATGATCATGAGCGTGGTCGGCTTCGTCGTCGGGCTGCTCTTCAAGGTTCTGGTGTTCGTCGCCCTGGTCGCCGGACTGGTCTACGTGGTGCGGAAGTTCACCTCTTCCTCCTCCTCGTCCCGCGACGACTGGTAGCCCGCTCTGTCCGTCCCGCCGCACCGACCGCGGGGCGGTCGGCCGAGACGACCAGCGCAGCCAGGATCGTGGTGACCGGCACCGAGGCGACCAGCCCGATGCTGCCGACCAGCGTCCGGACGATCTCCTCCGCGACGATCTCGCTGTTGGCGACGGCGCCCACGCCGCTCTGCGCGATCGAGAACAGCAGCAGCAGCGGGAGGGCCGCGCCCGCGTAGGCGAGGACGAGGGTGTTGACCACGGACGCGATGTGGTCCCGGCCGATGCGCAGGCCCGCACGGTAGAGCTGACGCACTGTCATGGATGGGTCGGCCTGCTTCAGTTCCCAGACCGCCGAGGTCTGGGTGATCGTCACGTCGTCCAGCACGCCGAGCGAGCCGATGACGATCCCGGCCAGCAGCAGACCGCTCATGTCGATGCCGGGATAGAGGCCGTGGATCAGTCCGGTCTCGTCCGAGGTGTTGCCGGTCAGGCTCGCCCAGCCGATGAACAGCGATCCCAGCAGGCCGATCAACAGCAGTGACACCAGGGTGCCGAGAACGGCCACTGAGGTGCGGGCGTTGAGTCCATGGCACATGTACAGCGCGATCAGCATGATCGCGCTGGCCCCGACGACCGCCACCACCAGCGGGTTCGAGCCGTGCAGGATCGCCGGGAGGATGAAGAAGGACAGCACGGCGAAGCTGATGGCAAGCGCGATCAGCGCCATGAGCCCGCGCATCCGCCCCACGACCACCACCGCCACCGCGAAGATCGCAGCGAGCAGCGTCAGCGGGAAGCCGCGGTCCACGTCCGTGACGGAGTACTGGAGTTCACGTGGGGCGTCGGGGGCGTACGCGACGACGACGCCCTGGTCCTGGCGCAGTCGGCGGGTCTCGTCGGGCCGGATGATCTCGGTGAACGTACGCCCCTTGTCCTTCCCCGAGGTCACCTCGACCGTGGCCCGCTTGCAGTTCTGCTGCCGCTGACCATCCGGGGCCTGCTCCGATCCGCCGGTGGCGCCGTCCGGCGAAGGCTGCTGCTGGGCGTTGACCTCCGCGCAGTCGACCGTCTCCACCTTCACGACCCGGCCCGACTCGGTCTGCCGGTCGAAGCCGACGCCCGAGCGCTCGTGCCCCGGGACGCCGCCCGGCCACAGCACGGCGAGGCCGATGGCGACAGCGACGGTGAACGGGATCAGCACCGCCGCGATGACCTTGCGGAGGTGGTTCGAGACGGGCGCGGCGGGGCCGTGGCTGTGCGTGTGCGCGTGGGAGTGCGCGGGCGTCGCACCGTGCGCTGGTCGGTGGTCGTCCGGGTTGCCGGGTGGTGAGGTCACCGCCAGATCATCGCAAGAGGGCGGCGCCGTGTGCGGGCGCCCCCGCGGGGCGGAGCGGCGCTGCGACCCGTGCGGGTTCGCCGTCCCGTTCTCCCCGGCCCCTTTTCAGGTCGCGGAACCAACCGTTACGGTGGGGGCGTTTTGCACACGCGGGAGCTCGGAGCACCGGGCTGAGAGGGCGCTGACCTCCGTACGGGACGTACGGACGCCGCTGCGCCGACCGCCGAACCTGTTACCGGGTAATGCCGGCGTAGGGAGTAGGTCTCATGACCGTTCAGGACGACGCACGCACGCCTGCCACCAGCCAGGACGAGGTCCCCGCGGCCACAACAGCCGCCAACGGCCCCGCGGAGGACCGCGAGCCGGGCTGGCACAAGGGCTACCTCCAGGGGCCCCGCCCCGACATCCGGGTCCCGGTCCGCCGGGTCCACCTCACCAACGGCCGGGACGTCACGCTGTACGACACCTCCGGCCCGTACACCGACCCCGCCCTCGACACGGACGTCCGCCGCGGTCTCGCGCCGCTGCGGGAGAACTGGATCGTCGCCCGTGGCGACACCGAGGAGTACGCCGGTCGCCCGCTCCGCCCGGAGGACGACGGCCTCAAGCACACCTCGCCGCGCGGCGGGCTGCGCAATCTGGACGCAGTCTTCCCCGGTCGCCCGCGCCAGCCGCGGCGCGCGCGCAACGGGGCGCCCGTCACCCAACTCGCGTATGCGCGGCGGGGGGAGATCACGGCGGAGATGGCGTACGTCGCGGTCCGCGAGAACGTCTCGCCCGAGCTCGTGCGGGACGAGATCGCCGCCGGCCGGGCTGTGCTGCCCGCCAACGTCAACCACCCGGAGATCGAGCCGATGATCATCGGTAAGAACTTCCTGGTGAAGGTCAACGCCAACATCGGCAACTCCGCAGTCACCTCGTCCATCGAGGAGGAGGTGGAGAAGATGACCTGGGCGACCCGCTGGGGCGCCGACACGGTCATGGATCTCTCCACCGGGCGCAACATCCACACCACCCGCGAGTGGGTGCTGCGCAACTCCCCCGTCCCCATTGGCACGGTCCCGCTCTACCAGGCGCTCGAAAAGGTCGACGGCAGGGCCGAGGAACTGACCTGGGAGGTCTACAAGGACACCGTCATCGAGCAGTGCGAGCAGGGCGTGGACTACATGACGGTCCACGCGGGCGTGCTGCTGCGGTATGTGCCGCTGACGGCCCGCCGCAAGACCGGCATCGTCTCGCGCGGCGGTTCGATCATGGCGGCCTGGTGCCTGGCACACCACCAGGAGTCGTTCCTCTACACGCACTTCGAGGAGCTCTGCGAGATCCTCGCTGCGTACGACGTCACGTACTCCCTCGGCGACGGGCTGCGTCCCGGCTCCATCGCGGACGCCAACGACGAGGCGCAGCTCGCGGAGTTGCGCACGCTGGGCGAGCTCAACCGGATCGCCAAGTCCCACGGCGTCCAGACCATGATCGAGGGTCCGGGCCATGTCCCGATGCACAAGATCAAGGAGAACGTGGACCTCCAGCAGGAGATCTGCGACGAGGCCCCCTTCTACACCCTGGGCCCGCTCACCACCGACATCGCGCCCGCCTACGATCACATCACCTCGGGCATCGGCGCCGCGATGATCGCCTGGTGGGGCACGGCGATGCTCTGCTACGTGACGCCGAAGGAGCACCTGGGCCTGCCGGACCGGGACGACGTGAAGACCGGCGTCATCACGTACAAGATCGCTGCCCACGCCGCGGACCTGGCCAAGGGGCACCCCGGCGCCCAGGAGTGGGACGACGCGCTGTCCGACGCCCGCTTCGAGTTCCGCTGGGAGGACCAGTTCAACCTGGCCCTCGACCCGGACACGGCCCGCGCCTTCCACGACGAGACGCTCCCGGCCGAACCGGCGAAAACGGCCCACTTCTGCTCGATGTGCGGTCCGAAGTTCTGCTCGATGAAGATCTCCCAGGACATCCGGCGCGAGCATGGCGGCGCCATGGGGGCGGGGGACGGCAGCGAGGAGATCGAGGCCGGGATGGCGGAGAAGTCGCGGGAGTTCGCGGAGGCGGGGAACCGGGTCTACCTGCCGATCGCGGACTGAGCGCGGGCCCCGCCCGGGGTGCCCCGCGCCGGCCAGGGTGTCCCGGACGCGGCCCGTTCAGCGCCGGGGTGCCCCGGCCTGGGCGCCCAGCGCCGGGTGTCCCGGGCGCGGGCCGTTCAGGATTCCGCGTCCGCCAGGGACAGGACCGCTTCGCGCGCCGCCTTGAGGGCGCCCTCGCGGATGGTCTTCTCGGACGGGGCCTCACGGGAGGCGAAGTCGCTGCCGTTGTAGGTGATCGTGATCAGCGCGTTCGCCTTGCGGACCACGACCACCGACTCGCGGGTGCCCTGGCCGTCGTCCTGGGTGAGATCCGTGCCGACGGAGGCCTCGTCGCCCAGACCGGGGGCGGGCGTCGGCTTCTTCTTGCCGGTGTACGAGCGGACGGCGGCCGGTTCGTCGAGCGTCTCGAAGGTGACGTCGAGCCAGCGGTAGTCGTAGCCGTCCAGGGCGTGCCACGAGCAGCCGGCACGGCGGGTGGGATCGGTGGTGTCCAGCTTCTTCCCCGCGGGCGCCGCGCCCGGGACCAGGGCCTTGACCACCGGGGACGCCAACGCGGCGCAGGCGTCGGGCGGTTCGGCGTAGCGCCGGGCGGCGGTTTCCGGCCGCGGGCCCGGGGGCTCGGCGGCCTGGGCGTCGGCGGAGCCCGGGTCCCCGCTGGTCGACATGGCCCAGCCGGCGATGGCCAGGACGACCACCGGCAGTAGGCGGGCGGTGAGGGTGAGGGGCAGCGACGGCACGGCGGCGGTTCTCTCCGTCGTCACGGGTACGGGACAGGTCGATGTCGAGCGTGCCATACCGGTCCCGCCCGCGAACAGGCATGGCGGATTACGGGATTCCGTAGACCGTGAGAACGGTGGCGCGCCGCCTCCCCGGCCCCCGCACTAGTCCGGCTGGTGTTCCGGGCCCCCGTAGTCCGGGCTCGAGTAGCCGGGGCTCTGGAAGGACGGGCGGCTGGAGGCCTCCTCGGCGCCGCCGCCCTCCCCGCTCTCCGTGCTGAATCCCGGGCGCGAGTAGCCCAGCCGGGGCGTGCGCCCGGCCGAGAAGCGCGGGTCTCCGCCGTACGCGCCCTCCGCGCCCCGCGCGCCCGCCGGATCCGCCAGCGCCTCCCGCAGGAACGGCAGCACGCCCCGCTCCAGCAGCGCCTGCCGCCAGGCCTCCCGCGCGCGGTCGACCTCGGCCGTGCGCTCGTCCACCGCCGAGGCGCGCAGCGAACTCGACCCGTTACGCAGGGCGGTCAGCAGCAGTCCGCCCATCGCGAGCACGATGGCCCCGGCGGTGAGCGCCACGAACACCCAGCCCGCGTTGACGAGCGTGTCCGCGACGGACTCGTCGGGGTTCACGTACCGCAGCAGATAGCCGACCAGCAGGAAGATCACGGCGGCGGTGCCGGCCAGCACCGGGGCCAGGACGGAGAAAACGGCCAGCAGCCCGGCCCCGGACCCGTCCTCGTCGGCCGTCTCGGCGGGAGTGTCCGAATCCGGACCCTCTTCGTCGGCCGAGTGCGCCGGAATCGGTGGCGGTTCGCGCAGTTCGTCCCGGACGCGCACGAAATGCTGGTATTCGGCCGCGGCGCAGGAGGCGATGGCCGCGGAGGCGGCGAGCGCCATCGTGCGCAGCTGCTCGGCGTTGAGCCGCCGCCCGATCGCGGCCAGATCCGGCCGCTGCTCCGCGGTGCGCAGCGTCTCTCCGAGGAGCCGCTCGAACTCCGGGCGGTCCTCGGGCAGCAGATGCGGTGCCCTGTTCATGTGCATCCCCCGATGCTCCGTAGGCCTGTGTGCCGGCTCTCACCGGGCAGTTGGGCGGAAACGGAGGGAGAGCCTGCTACGGATACGCCGATGGTAGAGCGCCAAAGGCACGGGGTGACAGGGAGTTTCCGGAAAATGCCCGGGCCGTATGCGGAACCAGTTTTCCTGACATCTGCCCGGAAAGTGTTCAGTCAGCCAGGGGGAGTTGGACGACCAGCAGCTTTCCGGCCATGGTCACTCCGCCGTCCATGGCGACCGCGAGCCCGTCGGCGTACACGTGCGGCCCCTGGACGGCGGGGGCGCCGCCGTCCTCGTCCTCCTCCGAGCCGACCTGTCCGAGGAGGTACGGGATGGGGCTGTGGCCGTGGACGATGCGCTGGCCGCCGTAGCGCGCCAGCAGGTCGTGCACGGCCTGCGGCCCGGACTGGTCGCGGAAGGCGAACCGTTTGGTGAACTTGCGGAAGAGGTCCCAGCACTCGTCGGGGTCGTTGCGCTGGAGCGTCTCGGTGACGGTGTCGTTGACGGCCTCGATGGAGTCGCCGTACTCGAGGTACGCGGTGGTGTCGGAGTGCACGAGCAGGTGCCCGTCCTCCTCGGCGATCGCGTCGAGCCGGGACATCCACTGCAGGTGGTGGTCCTCCAGGCGCTCCATGTCGGTGCGTTGGCCGCCGTTGAGCAGCCAGGCCGCCTGGAAGGAGGCGGTGCCGGCGCCGGAGCCGACGGGGGTGTCGGCGAACCGTTTGGCACCGATCAGCAGCAGCTCGTGGTTGCCCATCAGGGCCTTGCAGTAGCCGCCGGCTGCCGCGGCCTCCGCGGAGAGCCGCATCACGAGGTCGATGACGCCGATGCCGTCGGGGCCGCGGTCGGTGAAGTCGCCGAGGAACCAGAGCCGGGTGTTGCCCGCGGCCCAGTGGTCGTCCTCGTCGATCAGGCTCTGGGCGCGCAGGGCTTCGCGCAGTTCGTCGAGGTAGCCGTGGACGTCGCCGACGACGTAGAGCGGGCCGAGCGCGGGCGCCTCCGGGGCGGGGGCGGCGCCCGGGCCGGTCTCGGGTTCGCCGGAGAGGGTGAGGGACAGCGTGGCCGCCTCGGCCGCGGCACCGGGGGCGGTGGCCGCGAGGCCGGGCTCTGCGGGCAACGAGGCCTGGGGTGCGGGCAGTCGGGAGGCCTGCGCGGGTACCCGGGGGCTCTGGCCGTACGGCTGGGGGCTGTGCGGCAGAGGGGTGTGCGGCTGGGGGCTGTGTGGATGGAGGCTGTGCGACTCAGGGG
>NZ_LIQY01000146.1 GCF_001418495.1 Streptomyces pathocidini
CCATGCGCAGATCATCACCTGTCGGTCGGAACACCGGCAAACTATTTGGCCACGCGGTGGCGGTGGCTCGGGCCGGGGCGTTCCCCACGGCACCGCATAGCTGCTGGGGCTGCGCATCCGCCCCTCACATCGCCCTGGCGGGCTCGTCCTCAAGCGCCGGACGGGCTGGTCTTCCAGCCCGTCCGGCGCTTGAGGACACGGTGACCCCAGCCGGGCAAGGACCGGCCACGACTTGCCGCCCGGTCGACCCGGTCGAAACATGGGGGAGGTGAGTGATATCGGCGCATACCTCCGGTTCCCGGATATTCACGGCGATCTGATCTGCTTCGTGGCGGAGGACGACCTCTGGGTGGCCCCTGTTCCCGCGGAAGGCGAACGGGCGGAGCATGCGCACCGGCTGACCGTGGACCGAACCCGCGTCGGCCATCCGCGGTTCTCCCCCGACGGCCGCCACATCGCGTACACGAACTGGCGCAGCCTGGACCCCGAGATCCATCTCGCGCCGGCCGACGGCGGCCCCGCCCGGCGCCTGACCTACTGGGGCTCCACCGACACCCGCGTCTGCGGCTGGGACCCGGACGGGAACATCCTCGCCGTGGCCTCGCACGGGCAGCCGTTCTCGTACTTCTCGTGGGGTTACAAGGTGCCCACCGACGGCTCGCCCGGCGGGCGCCTGCCCTGGGGGCCGCTGTCCTCCATCGCGGTCGCCGACCTCGGCGGCGAGCACCTGACCCTGCTGCTGACCGGCAAGCCGCCGCACGAGCCCGCCTCCTGGAAGCGCTACCGGGGCGGCGCCACCGGCCGTCTCTACCTCCAGTGCGAGCGGCTACTGCCGGACCTGGGCGGCCATCTGGACTGCCCGATGTTCGTGGGCGACCGGATCGCCTTCCTCTCCGACCACGAGGGCATCGGCAATCTCTACTCCTGCCGCCACGACGGCACCGACCTGCGCCGCCACACCGACCACGACCGCTTCTACGCCCGGCACGCGTCCTCCGACGGCACCCGCGTCGTCTACCAGTGCGCGGGCGACCTGTGGCTGGCCGAGGATCTGTCGCCCGGCGGCGAGCCGCGGAAGCTGGACGTCCGCCTCGGCGGCCCGCGCGCCGGGCGGCGCGCGTACCAGATCCCGGCCGCCGCCCACGTCGACTCGCTGTCCGTGGACGCCACCGGCCGGGCGAGCGCGGTGTGCGTGCGCGGCAGCCTGTACTGGCTGACCCACCGCGACGGCCCGGCCCGTACGATCACCGACACCCCGGGCGTACGCGTGCGGTTCCCCGAGATGCTGGGCTCGACGGGGAAGGTCGCCTACGTCACCGACGCCGAGGGTGAGGACGCGATCGAGATCGCGGACCTGCCGCGGGCCAGCGGGGCGCGCCCACCGCGCCGGATCGCCGCGGGCCGCCTGGGCCGGGTGCACGAGCTGATCGCCTCCCAGGACGGCGAGTTGCTGGCCGTCGCCACGCACGACGGGCGGCTGCTGATCGTCGACCCGACGGAGGACGAGGAGACCGCGGGGGACCCCGGGGACGCCGAGGTCGCTGGGAAGGCCGGGGACGCCGGGAACGCCGCGGGCGAGGACGTGGAGATCGTCGAGATCGTCCGGTCCGAGAACGGCCCCGTCCGCGACCTGGCCTTCTCCCCCGACTCCGGCTGGCTCACCTGGTCCCACCCCGGCATCGGCCGCACCCTGCGCCAGATCAGGCTGGCGCGGCTGACCGACGGCACGGTCATCGACGTGACCAACGGCCGCTTCGAGGACGAGCAGCCGGTCTTCACCCGCGACGGCCGCTATCTCGCGTTCCTCTCCTGGCGCGGCTTCGACCCCGTCTACGACGTGCACACCGGCGACCTGTCCTTCCCCCTCGGCTGCCGCCCCCATCTCGTCCTGCTGTCCTCCGCGACGCCCTCGCCGTTCGCGCTGTCCGCAGAGGGGCGCACGGCGAGCGGCGGTCTCGACCCGGGCGAGATCGACGCGTCGGGGGACGGCGACGGGCACGTGATGGTGGAGGTCGAGGGCCTGGCGAGCCGGGTGACGCCGTTCCCGGTGGCCGCCTCGAAGTACTCCTCGCTGCACCCGGTCGCGGGCGGCGGCCTGGTCTGGCTGCGCTGGCCGATCTCGGGCGCGCTCGGCGAGACGTTCGCCAACCCGGCCGACACCTCGGGCAAGCCCACGCTGGAGTTCTTCGACGTGGCGAAGGCCAAGCGCACCGAACTGGTCGCGGATCTGGACTGGTTCGCGGTCAGCGGCGACGGTGGGCGGCTGGTCGTCAGCGAGGACGAGGACCTGCGGGCCGTCCCGGCGACCGAGAGCGGCGACAGCGACTCGACCGTCCACCTGGACCTGCGCCGCATCATGCACCAGGCGGACCCGGAGTCGGAGTGGCGGCAGGCGTACGCGGAGGCGGGCCGCATCATCCGCGCGTACTTCTGGGACCCGGGGATGTGCGGGGTGGACTGGGACGGAGTGCTGGAACAGTACCGACCGCTGGTCGAACGGGTCGCCTCCCCCGACGAGTTCGCGGATCTGCTGCGGGAGGTGCTGGGCGAGTTGGGCACCTCCCACGCGTACGTCGCCCCGGCCCGGCGCAGCGAGGGCCCGCCGCACTACCAGCGGGCGATCGGCCTGCTGGGCGCCAACTTCGCGCACACCAAGGACGGTGCGTGGCAGGTGGCGCGCATCCTGTCCGGCGAGTCCTCCGACTCCCGCGCCCGCTCGCCGCTCGCGGGCTCCGGCATCCGCGAGGGCGCGGTCCTCACGCACGTGGACGGGCGGCCGGTGGACCCGGTGGCGGGCCCGTACCCGCTGCTGACGGCGGCGGGCGGCACGACCGTGGAGCTGACCTTCTCCCCCGCCGGGGGCGAGGGCCCGGCCCGGCGCGTCGCCGTCGTGCCGCTGGTCGACGAGCGGCCGCTGCGCTACCAGGACTGGGTGGCCAAACGGCGCGAGGTCGTACGGGAGTTGAGCGGCGGCCGCTGCGGCTATCTGCACATCCCCGACATGGGCGGCTCCGGCTGGGCGCAGTTCAACCGCGACCTGCGGATGGAGATGGCGAAGGACGCGCTGATCGTGGACGTGCGCGGCAACGCGGGCGGCAACATCAGCGAGTTGGTGGTCGAGAAGCTCACCCGCACGGTCCTGGGCTGGGACCTGACCCGCGACGCGCGGCCTGTCTCGTACGCCTCGAACGCGCCACGCGGGCCGGTCGTAGCGCTCGCGGACGAGATGACCTCCTCCGACGGCGACATGATCACCGCCGCGTTCAAACTCCTCGGCCTGGGGCCTGTGGTAGGGCTGCGGACCTGGGGCGGCGTGGTCGGGATGACCGGCCGCCACCGGCTGGGCGACGGCACGGTGATCACGGTGCCGATGAACGCGGCCTGGTTCGACGCGTACGGGTGGGGGGTCGAGAACCACGGTGTCGAACCGGATATCGAGATCGACCGCACCCCGCTGGACTGGGCCGAGGGGCGGCACCGGCAGCTGGACGACGCGGTGGAGCTGGCGCTCGAACTGCTGGAGACCCGACCGGTGAAGAACCCGCCTGACCTTTCGCGGGTGCCGGACTTGCGGAGGCCCAAGTTGCCGCCTCGGTAAGGGGGTTGGCCCGGTGGGACGCCGGATGGGGTGGCCCGGCACGGTGCCGACGGGTGTGGGCGCGTGGGGGGCAGCGCGCGCGGACGCGTGGGAGGTGTCGGCGCGCGCTGTGAAGGGGCGCAACCCTTGCGGGCTGCGCCCCTTCACAGCTTCACAGCGCGGTGTGCGCAACGCGCTGGAGCGTCCTGGTCGACGTCAGCGGTCGAACTCGTCCTGGACGTCCTCGAAGCTCCGCTGGCCGCTGCGCTGCGCGGCCTTCTCGCGGGCCTGCTCGGCACGCTCACGGGCGTCTTGCGGGCGCTGCGGGTTCTGGGGGTGCTGCGGGTTCTGGCGCTGGCCCCGCTCGGGCTGCTCCTGACCGCCGCGCTGACCCTGCTGGCGCTCCTGCATCGACTGCGCCTTGTCCTGGAACTGGTCCTTGATGCCCATCTAAGTCACTCCTCGTTGGGTGAAGGGGGGTTGGGCCCCCATCAGAGTGACACGAGCAGACACACTTCGCATTTTCGACATAACGGAACGTAATGCCCCGCAGCTCAGCCCTGACTCTGCCCCGTGACTCAACCCCGTTGCTCAGCCCCCGCAACTCAGCCCTGCGGCTCGGCCCCCGTTGCTCGGCCCCGCAGCTCAACCCTGTCGCGCCCGCGCCTTCTCGTCCGCCGCGCCGCCCGCGCCCACCAGGCCCGCACGGGTCGCGCGGGTCGCGGCGAGGCGGGGCTCGAAGCGACGCATCTCGCGGGATCCGACGGCCGCGATGATCCCCGGCAGATACCCGCGCATGCCCTGCATGCCACGCAACCACCCCTGCCCGTACACATGCGAGGCCCGCCGCTCGATCCCGGCGGCTATCCGCTCTACGGCAGGGCCGAGCGGATACGTCCGGTTCGACGGCCAGGGCAGCCGCTGCCGCAACTCCCGCATCACCTCGTCCTCGTCGGCCCCGCGCACCATGTCGGTGTCGGTCCAACTCAGGTACCCCACCCCGACCTTGACCCCGCGGTGCGCCACCTCGGCGCGCAGGCAGTGCGCGAACGCCTCGACGCCCGACTTGGACGCGCAGTACGCGGACATCATCGGCGCGGGCGTCACCGCGGCCAGCGAGGCGATCTGCAGCAGATAGCCGCGGCTCTCCAGCAGTGCGGGCAGGAACGCCCGCGCGGTCACGGCACTGCCGAGCAGGTTGACCTCGACGACCCGGTTCCAGGTGCGCGCGTCGGAGTCCAGGAACGGCCCGCCCTGCGCCACCCCGGCGTTGGCCACGACGACGTCGACCGCCCCGAACCGCTCCCTCACCTCCCGCGCGACCCGCTCCATCGTGTCCGCGTCGGTGACGTCGGCGTGCCAGTGGGCGGAGTCGGTGGGCAGTTCCCCCGCGATCCGCTCCAGCGCCTCCGGCTCCAGCCCGATCAGCGCGATGCGCGCCCCGCGCGCGGCGAGCCGGCGCGCCAGCGCTTCGCCGACGCCGCGCGCCGCGCCGGTCACCACGGCGACCCGCCCCTTGAGACTGCCGCGTGCGCTCACGATGTCTCCTCCTTGGCGGTGGCCTCGGCCTTGGCGGTGGCTTCAGCCGTGGCCGTGGCCTCGGCTGCGGCCTCGACCGGGCGGCTCCCGGGGCTCGTACGGGGCCGATGCTCCGGAGCCGTGCGGGGCTCGTCCTCGGGGCGCGCGAGCGGACCGGGGACGCCACCGGGCACGGCCAGGTGATCGCGTACGAGCCCCCGGATCTCCCCCGCCACCGCGTCCGGCGCCTCCACCGGCGCCATGTGGCCGAGGCCGGGGAGCTCGGTGACGCCCCGGCAGTCGGGCAGCGCCGCGGCCAGCCGCCGGGCGTGGACGGGCGGCGTGAGCCGGTCGGCCGTGCCGACGACGACCGCGGTCGGCGCGGCCAACTGCCGTACCGCCGCGTCCAGATCGATACCGTCCAGGACGTGCGCCCAGGCGGCGCGCACACTGCGCGGGCAGGCGTGCACGATCCGCGCGCACGCCTCGACCATGTCGGGCGCCGAACCGGGCCCCATGGTCCCGTACTTGAGGATCCGCTTGGCCAGCGGCGTGACCGGGCCCAGTGGGGCGGACGAGCCGAGGATCAGGCGGTGCGCCCGCGTCCGTGCGCGCTCCCCGCGCAGCGGTACGACCCTGGCGTCCTCGAGCAGCCGCGAACTGCCCGTGCTGCACAGCAGGACCGCCGCCGTACACTCGCGCACGGCCGTGCGCCCCGAGGCCGCCATGAGGGTCATGCCGCCCATGGAGTGCCCGGCGAGTACGGCCCGTTCGCCCGGCGCGAGCACCGCGCCGAGCACCGCTTCGAGGTCGTCGGCCAACGCTTCGGTGCTGTAGCCGCCGGGCGGAGCGGCGGGGCTGCGGCCGTGGCCGCGCTGGTCGTACGCGATGACGCGGTGGTCGCCGGCCAGCGCGCGCACGACGGGCGCCCAGAAGGCGATCGAGCAGGTCCAGCCGTGCGCGAGGACGACGGCGGGCGCGTCCTCGGGCCCGTGCACCGCGATGTGCAGCCGGGACCCGTCGGCCGAGGTGGCGGCCAGCTCGCGAGTGGGCGAGGGCGGGGCGTACGGGCCGGACGTGACGTGTCCGGCGCGCTGGATGTGCTTGAGCGGGCGGCTCATGCGACGGCCTCCTCGGTGTCGACTGCCGTGCGGTTCGGGTCGGTCGGGTCCTGGTCGCCGGTGGCGCGCAGCACCGCGTACTCGGCCAGGTCCACCCGCCGGGTCACCTTCCGGAACTCGCCGGTCGTCCCCGGCCAGACGGTCGTGTTGCGCCCGTTCGCGTCCAGGTACCAGCTGTCGCAGCCGGTGTTCCAGACGGTGCGCCGCATCCGGTCCTGGAGGTGCCGGTTCCAGGCGTTGACGGCCGAGGGGCGGGCGTCCAGCGCGGCCCTGCCGCCGTCGGCGGACAGGGCGGTGAGCTGCCGGAGGTAGTCGGCGAGGTAGTTCAGCTGGGCCTCGATGATGAGGATCATCGAGCTGTTCCCCAGGCCGGTGTTGGGCCCGATGATCGTGAGGAAGTTGGGGAACCCGGCCGCGCTCGCCCCGCGCAGCGCCGCCATCCCGTCCTGCCACTCCTCGGCCAGCGTCGTGCCGTTGGCTCCGGTGACGCGCTGGGCGATCGGCATGTCGATGACGCGGAAGCCGGTACCGAAGACGATCGCGTCGGCGTGAACCTCCGTACCGTCCGCGGCAACCAGGGCCGAGCCGTGAACCTCTTTCAGGCCCGACGCAACCAGATCGGTGTTCGGCCGCGCGAGCGCCGGATAGAAGTCGTTGGACAGCAGGATGCGCTTGCAGCCGATGCGGTAGTCCGGGGTGAGCGCGGCGCGCGTCGCCGGGTCCTTGACGGCCTTGCGCAGATGGGACTTGGCGAGCGCCTGGATGAGCCCGAGCTCGTTCGGCCGCTTGGTGAACGCGCCGACCTGGAGCTCGCGGATCCCCCACAGCAGTCCCCTGCGCAGCGCGCGGGTGGCGGGCACGCGCACGTGCAGCCGGCGCTCGAAGGCGCTGATCGGCCGGTCCATGCGCGGCAGCACCCAGGCCGGGGTGCGCTGGAACAGAGTCAGCCGCTCGACCTCCGGCTGGATGGCGGGCACGATCTGGATCGCCGAGGCCCCCGTGCCGATCACCGCGACCCGCTTGCCGCGCAGGTCGTAGTCGTGGTCCCAGCGCGAGGAGTGGAAGACCTTGCCGGGGAAGGAGTCGAGACCCGGGATGTCCGGGATCCGCGGGTCGGACAGCGGCCCGGTGGCGGACACCACGACATCGGCGGTGAGCGGCCCCTGCCCCGTCCCGACCTCCCAGTGGAGCGCGCCGGCGTTCCAACGCAGCGAGGTGACCTCGCAGTTGAAGCGGATGTACGGCCGCAGCCCGAAGGTGTCGGTGACGCGCTCCAGGTACGCGCGGATGTGCGGCTGGCCGGAGAAGTTGCGCGGCCACTCGGGGTTGGGCGCGAAGGAGAACGAGTACAGGTGCGAGGGCACGTCGCACGCGCACCCCGGGTAGCTGTTGTCCCGCCAGGTGCCGCCGACCGCCCCGGCCCGCTCCAGCACGACGAAGTCGGTGATGCCCTCACGGCGCAGCCGGACCGCGGCTCCCAGGCCCCCGAACCCGGAGCCGATCACCGCCACGCGTACGTGTTCGCGGCCCCGTACCGCCGTGTCCCGCCGCCCCACCGCGTCCTGTTCGGCCATGCCGCCGCCTCCCAATGCCCGCCCCGGACCGCGCCAGCGTTCACTGGCACGATTCGGGAGCGTAGAGCAGGGCCGTACTCATGGGTAGGGGGCGCGCGTACGGAAGTTACCTGCGGTCGCACCCGCGGTCCGGCCCGTTCCGTACGCATAAGCTGCGGGCGTGGAGACGTCAGGCGCAGCGGAGGAAGCGGCGGAGGGCCGCGAGTACCGCACGGCCGAACTCGCCGAGGCGGCGGGCATCACCGTGCGCACCCTGCGCTTCTACCGCGAGCGCAAACTGCTGCCCGCCCCGCGCCGCGAGGGCCGGATCGCCTGGTACGACGAGCACCACCTGGCGCGGCTGCGCACGATCGCCGCGATGCTGGAGCGCGGGCACACGCTCGGCGGGATCGCGGAGCTGCTCGCCGCGTTCGACAAGGGCCGGGACGTCGGCGAACTCCTCGGCCTGGAGAGCGAGATGGCCGGCCGGGGCCCGGAGTTCCCGGGCTGGTCCCAGGAGACCCCGGTCCGCCTCTCCCCCGAGGCCCTGGCCGACTACTTCACCGGCGAGGTGACCCCGGAGAACCTCGCGGCCGCGCTCGACCTCGGCTACGTGGCGGTCGACGGCGACGAGGTCGTGCACGTCAGCCGCCGCCTGCTGGACGCGTCCAGCGCGCTCGTGGACCAGGGCGTGCCGCTCGCCACCGTCCTGTCCGCGGCCCGCGAGGTACGCGCCCACGTCGAGGCCCTGGCCGCGCTCTTCACCGACCTGGTCACCGCCCACGTACGCCCGGAGGCCGGGGAGCTCGGCGCCACCATCGAGCAGCTCCGGCCGGTGGCCGGGGGCGTGGTGGAGGCGGAACTGTCGATGGCGATGGACCGCCGCCTCCGGGCGGGCATCGCCGCCTGGCTGGAGGAACGGGCCCGAAACGCCTGAGGCGGGCGCACCCGGCCCGAGACGGGCGCACACTGGGGGCATGTGCCGCAGCATCAAGACCCTCCGCCCGCCGGTGACGGAACAGGTCGGCGACGCCGACATCCACGCCGCCGCGCTCCAGTACGTCCGCAAGGTCTCCGGCTTCCACCACCCGGCCGCCCACAACCAGGCGGTCTTCGACGAGGCGGTGGAGGCGGTGGCCCAGGCCACGGAACACCTGCTCGCGCACCTGGTGGTACGGGGCTCGGGTTCGCATTCGGGCGCCGGCTCGGGCTCCGGCGCGCGGAGCCGGACGGCGGCGGGTTAGCCGGAGTCAGCCGGCAGGGGCGCGCAGTCGCGGAGGACGCAGCATCACGCCCCCACCGCCGAAGCCCCCGCCGCCGCCCTCGCTGCCCCCACCGTCGACGC
>NZ_LIQY01000147.1 GCF_001418495.1 Streptomyces pathocidini
TGCGGCGGGCGACGGCCGTGCGGCGGGCGACGGCCGTGCGGCACCGGTTCGAACCGTGCCGGGAAGAAGCCCCACCGTCCGACTCGAAGGAGTGAACCGTGCCCCGTATCCGCGTCGGCGTGCTCGGCTGCGGCATGATCGCCCAACTCATGCACCTGCCGTACCTCGCCGAGCTGGAGGACCGCTTCGAGATCGCCGCGCTGTGCGACCAGGACAAGGCGCTCGCCCAGCGGGTCGCCGCCCGGTACCGGGTGCCCCGGGTGCACGAGTCGTTCGAGACCCTGCTGGACGCCGTCCCGTCCTTGGACGCCGTCCTCGTCCTCAACAAGGACCACTTCGGCCCCGCGCTCATGGCTCTGGACCGCGGCATCCACACATTCACCGAGAAGCCCCTGTGCTACACCCTCGCCGAGGCCGAGCGACTGGTCGGCGCCTCGGAACGCA
This sequence comes from Streptomyces pathocidini, assembly GCF_001418495.1. Classification (GTDB taxonomy): domain Bacteria; phylum Actinomycetota; class Actinomycetes; order Streptomycetales; family Streptomycetaceae; genus Streptomyces; species Streptomyces pathocidini. Next base: position 445 of record NZ_LIQY01000147.1, read on the forward strand.
CGGGCGCGAAACTCATGGTCGGGTACATGAAGCGCCACGACAGCGGAGTGCAGCGGGGATTGGCGGAGATCCGCCGGACCTCGGCGCCCCGGATGGCGCGCGTACACGTCGTCGTGGGACCCGACTACGGCAACTGGATCATTCCGGAACTCCAGCGGATCGAGCGGCCGACCGGAGCGGGAACCGCGGCCTCCTCCGACGCCGACGGGCGCCTGCCCAAGGTGCGGGCCGAGTTCGGCGCGGCGTCCCCCGCACTGCTGGCCGCGTACATGGACATGTTCGGTGTCTGGAGCCACGACATCAACGTCTTCCGCGCCGCCTTCCCGGCCGCCCCCACGTCCGTCAAGGCCCATGTCTCCGACGACGGGAGCACGCTCACCGCACTGCTGCACTACGCGGACGGACTGCAGTGCGTGTTCCAGGGCGGGACCACGTCCGCCCATCTCTTCGAGGAGAACCTCACCGTCTGGGGAGCCGACCGCACCGTGGAGCTCGACCTGTCCAACCCCTTCCTCCGTCACGTCCCCGCGACCGTGCGGATACGCGAGGACGAGGGGACGCCATCGCCGGGCCAGGCCCGGCCGCCCACGGTCGAGCGGACCGTACGCGGCTCCCATCACGAGGCGTTCAAGGCCCAGTTGTGCCACTTCCACGCCTGCGTGACCACCCCGGCCCTGCGGCCGATCACGACGGGACGGGAGGCACTGGAGGACACCCGGCTGATGCTCGGCATCCTGCGGGCCGCCGCCGAGTGACCCCGGCCGCCGAACGACGCCGGCCGGTGCGCGGGGCCGACCACCGCGTGTGGGTCGCGATGGCCGGCTTCGCCGGGCCGAGCTGGAGCTCAGAGGTCGAACTCGCCGTCCCTGGCGCCGAGGACGAAGGCCCGCCACTCACCCTCGGTGTAGCGCAGCACGTGCCCGTCGGGGTCATCCGAGTTGCGGAGCGCCACCGCGCCGCGCTCCAGGAACGCGACCTCCACGCGCCCCTTCTCCGGGCTGCCGGGAGGGCTCACCCACTCGGCACCGGACAGGTCGAGCCCGTACAGCCACTCCTTCTCCTTGGCGTCGGCCATCAAGTCCTCCAGTTTCCGGCAGAGATCACGTACGCCGACCATGCTACGGGGAAGGAAGATCGCCTCCGGAGCGGTCCCGCGAGCCGCGCTGCGGCGGGCGCGCTTGCCTGATACGGCCGCGTCCTCCGCCGCCCCCACCACGCCCGCGACGTACGTGATGCGCCCGGCATCAGGCTCGAGTAAAGGCGTCTATCATCATGGATGCCCCTTTAGGCGGATAACTGATAGATCGCCCTGTGTCACGTGTGCGTTACTCATGGCGACAGGTCGGCGCCGGGCAGCGTCCGTCCCGTACCGGGTCCCAACTGATCCTTTGCAGACAATTTTTATGGAAGCGAAAACACTTCAGCAGCTCCTCTTGGACGGAACGGCTCGATGACCCGTCTGTTTCGCCGAACGTTTACGTGGAGCGATGATCCGACACAACTGCGTGCCACTGCTCTCGTAGTCGTCGGGATCCTCGCGTTTGCGGTGATCTTCGTCATCAATCCCGGCATCTGGCTGTGGTCGGGGGAGCACTGGGGAGTTGTCGTCCTGGGCAAGGCGTGCATCCTGGTCACCGTAGGACTGGTGGCATATCAGCTCGGCCGGGACGCGGGCCCGCACATCCGCTTTCCCCTTCGGTGCCTGGCCGTGCTTGCCGTCGCGGTCTATCTCCCGCTGCCCTGGGTAGGGCTCGTCTGGGCAGACACTGCCGTGCTGCTCGGCTGGGCCGTCGTGACGATCGGGCGATCGTGGTCCTGGATGGCGCTTATTGCTGTGCTGGTCATGGAAGCTCTGGTGCTGGCGTGGTTCGGCGAGAGCATCAGATCTGTCATCTACCACCTCACGGTCGCAGGGCTCTCTTCCTTGGTGATCTATGCGGTCGTCTATGCCATGAACGTCACTCGACAGCTGGAGAAATCCCGTCAGGAACTGGCGCAGGCGGCAGTCGTCGAAGAAAGGCTGCGTATGGCCCGCGACTTGCACGACTTCCTGGGGCAGAGCCTTGCGGCAGCCGCGTTGCGAGCCGAACTCGTTGAGCACGCAGTGCAGGTCGGCGACGAAGATCGAGCCCTCGAGGAATTGCGGAAAATGCAGCAAGTGCTAAAATCGAGTACTTGCGAACTTCGCGACGTGGCCACCGGACATCGTCAACTGACGTTTGACGAGGAACTCCGTGGCGCCATCGCGCTATTGGAATCAGCCGGTATCCACTGCCGACTCCGTATAGGTGCGGAGCCTCGCTTTTCCAACGAGGTGCTGGCGCGCACCCTACGCGAATGCGTGACCAACATCCTCAAACACAGCGCAGCCAGTGAATGTACCCTTACTACCTCCCTGGCGGCCGAAAGATTCACGATGACGATGGAAAACGACGGCGCGCACGGCAAGATGAATATGGATGGAACGGGCCTGCACGGAATTTCCTCGAAAATCGCCGCCGTGGGTGGACGGATGTCCTACGGGCCCACCGCAGGCGGATTTTTTCGCATCCATGTCGAGATTGCCGCTAACGAGGTGGCATAGTGTCCGGATCCGTGATCAGGGTGCTCATTGCTGAAGACATGGACATGGTGCGCGAAGCACTGGTGGCCCGACTGAGCATCGAACCGGACATCGAGGTTGTCGCTGAAGTCCACCGCGGTGATGCCGTCTTTTCGGTTGCCACTGCCGTGCGCCCGGACGTGGTGGTACAGGACATGGTCATGCCCGGGGCGGAAGGCACGGCTGTCTGCGCCGCTCTCCAGCGCGCTCTGCCGACCTGTCGGGTTCTCATCATCAGCGCGATAGACCATCCCGCCACGTTGCGCTCCGCGGTTCGGGCCGGCGCCCATGGTTTCCTCACCAAGGGCACATCGGCCACCCAACTCGTAGCGGCCATCAGGGATATCCACGCCGGCAAGCGAGTCCTGGATCCGAGCCTGGCGTCAGAGGCCATGCGCCTTGACGAGAATCCTCTCACTCCGCGCGAGCGGGGCATCCTGCAACTCGCGTCCGAGGGGTACAGCAGCCCACAGATCGCCGCGTCATTGCAGCTCGCCGTAGGGACGGTACGCAATTACCTGACCGAGATCCGCTCCAAACTGGGCGCCCGCACACGCGTCGATGCGGTGCGTATCGCTCGGGAGAACAGGTGGCTGTGACTCCCCCGGGCAGTGTTCTGCAGCGACGCCCGCACCGGGCGTAGGGCCGCGGGGCACGGCGCACTTCCGCCACGTTCGGTAGGGCCCCGTCGGGGGTGTGAAAAACTCATAGGGAAGTGGTGCCTGTCTGGCACTGCCGCTGCCGCCGATGCCCGGCGAACCTTGTACTTGTCCGCTTCCGACACCAGCTGAAGCGGGAACTCCTCGAGCCAGCCGTACAAGGTAAGGAACCCCCATGAGCTCGTCGCGCAAGCGTCGTGTCACCGCGGGCATCGCGATCACCGTCTCCACCATCCTCGGAACATCCGCGCTGTCCACTGCTGTCGCCAGCGAAGCCCCCCAGTCCAAGGACTCCAGCACCGCATCCATCGCTGTCGCCGACGCGCCTGAGCCCAGGGCTGGCGCCTGCGAGGAATACAAGAAGATCCTGAAGAACCTGGATGCCGAGAAGTACAAGGACATGTGGGAGTCCGGTCGCGCAGGCCAGTGGATTGGGGCCGCCATCGGCTCAACCATCAACGGCTGCACCGACAACATATTCGCCGTGCTGTACAAGGCGTACGTCGACCAGATGCGCGACTGGTTCGAGCCGAAGCGCGCCGCCATCAAGGCGGACGGCAACCTCCTGAAGTCATACGTCGGAGGGTCCGGCTCACACCAGGAAGTCAGGGCCGAGGTGCTCCGGCAGCAGGGAAGCGGGTTCCTGGAGCCTCTGCAGTACGAGAATCAGTGGAACCGGCCCTACCTGGAACTGGTCAAGGAGGCGGTGATCCAGGCGAAGAAGCAGATGATCACCGATGCCGCCAAGAAGGTCCTCCAGGACATGGGCGACGAGAATTACGATGAGCACGTCGGAGTACTCGACTTCCGCGCCCTGTCGAGCTATGCATTCGACCCCTACGGCGACGCTCACATGGATCGCCTCCACGAGGCGCTCACCGCACTGCTGAACGGCAATCTGAAGCAGATCCAGCTCACTCGTGCGACCACGTCCGGCGGCGGTGAGAATGAGGTGGACCTCTATGGCCACGTCAAGATCAACGGTCAGGCGCTGTGGGAGCGCCCCAGCGATATGACGATGGGTGCTCCCAAGAACTCGGACATGCTCCTGGACCAGCAGATTGTCTACACCACAGGCAACAACGCCACCGTGGACATCAACGTCCTGGACCACGACCCCACCATCATCGACAGGGATGACGTCGTCCTCTACGTCCAGCGGAGCCTGGGGATCGCACCGGGCAACGACTACCACCTTCCGGCTTCCGGCAGCACCAGCGGCACAGCCCGGATGAGCGTGTCGACCGTGAAGGTTCCCAAGCACGGCCAGGAGGTTTATCTGTCGGTCAAGCACAGCGGCAAGTTCGCTGACGGACAGGGTCGCCCTGAGGCCTCGCTCGTCCAGTGGGAGCACAATTCCGCCAACCACCAGAAGTGGCGGCTGTGGGACCCCGACGGTGACGGCTACTTCCTGATCCAGTCTGCGAGCACCGAAAGGTGCATGACCGCAGGTTCTCAAACTTCTCAGGTGGTCGTTCAAAGTGGTTGCTTCAAAAACAACGCAGGAAACCTCTGGAAGTTCTCCCCTGCGGGAGACGGGTACTACCAGCTGATCAACAAGGCGAGTGGTAAGGCCATCGACGTATCCGGCGGCTCGCAGGCGAATGGCTCCGACCTCATCACGCACTCCCCGAGCGCTGGAGGAAAGAATCAGCGCTGGCGCGTCGGCTTGATCCGGGACGGGCTGACCATGCCCAATCTCCCCGACGACGAACCCGTCGAGATCGAGCCCACGGCGTGAGGAATCCCCACTGAAGACGCCCGTTCGGTTACAACAGGTTGCGCAGGGCGAGGTCATCAGGCGTACATGACCTCGCCCACTGCAAAGACCCGGACCGATCGGCGGATTCGAGGGGGTCGTTGCAACACGTGGTCGTGTTGATCGGGCCGTGAGCAGTTCATGCAGACGCTCGGCTGGGGTTTCCCAGCCGAGCGTTTTGCGTGGGCGGCCCAAGCGGTCGGGCCGCCGCAGCGGCGGCCGAGCGGGTGGCCGCCCGGCTCGGTCGCCAGGGCGTCACGCGTTCACCAGCGACCCCCGCCCCGGCTCGATCCGCTCCATGGCGCTGTCGATCCCCAGCCGGTACAACCGCGTCGGGCGGCCCTTGCGGTGCGTGCGGGCGATGCCCTCCGCGGTGACCAGGCCATGGGTCGAGAGCTTGCGGACCAGGCGGCGGCCGCTGGGATCGGTGATGCCCAGCGTGCTGGCCAGGTCGCTGGGGGAGAAGGCCTTGCCCTCCAGGACGCGCTCCATGGCCGCCAGCCGCGACAACGTTGTCGGGCTGAGGCCCACCGAGCGGGCCAGTTCCTCGATGCGCTCGCCGTCCTCCTCCGCCGCGCCCTGGTCGAAGCCCTCCGCGGGGGCGGCCGAGCCCGGGCCCATGGGGCCGATCACGACGCCCCCGTCCTCGAAGAGGTACGCGCAGGGGGCGCCCTCCGACTCCGCCCGCGCCGCCGCCCGTTCGGCCAGCAGGACCGACGTCCTGGCCGACCCGCCGATGCCGAACCCGGCGGCGGCGGTCAGGCCGAGTGACTCCTCGGCCCGGCCCAGCGCCGGTACGGACAGCCAGCCGCGCGTGAGGCGTTCGAATAGCGCCTTGTGGGCGAAGACGACCACGCCCCGGCGCCCCCGGTTCTCGATCCACGCGTCGGCGAACTCCGGGGTGCTCAACAGGAGGTTCATCAGGGCGGCGCGGCGGCGGTCCACTTCCAGGTCCGAGACCGGGAGCGCCCCCTCGCCCCGTGCCACGCGGAACACGCCCGCCGCGAACCGGCCACCGTCCGCCCGCTCCGACCGTATCCGCAGCGCCAGGGCGTGCAGTTCGGCGCGGACCCCGGACGGTACGGGGGCGCCGTTCAGCACGGGCAGGGTGCCGGCGAGGCGCCGGACGACCTCGGTTCGGGCGGAGATCACGTAGCCCCCGCCCGTCCTCTCCAGGAACCGCCGGTGGAACTCGGTGATCGCCGCGGCGTCCCGCTCCCGCGCGTACGGCAGGCAGCCGATCCCGGACCGGTCCAGCCGCAGCGCCTCGGCCACCTCCGCGACGACCTCCGGCGCGAACGTGTCGATGCTGACGGGCGTCGGCGCCCAGCCGCGCGCCTGGGCGCGCGAGAACGCCAGGGCCAGATCGAGCCCCGAGCCGGCCGTCACCGTCACCGGCAGTCCGTCCGGCAGCAGGTCGCGGCACGCGTCGTACGGGACCGCGCCCAGCATCAGCCCGTCCGGGCAGTGCCGGGACAGCGACTCGGCCACGCGGGCCCGGATCTCGTGCTCGTACTCGTACGTCGTCCACCGCAGGGCGACCCCCGCCAGGGCTCCGGCCGCCTCCTCGAAGACCTGCCGGCGGCTGGTGTGAACAACGAGATCGATCGTGATTCCCATGGCTTTCCCTTGCTGAACTCTTGGACTCACCCTCTACGACCCACCCCTGTGCACCCCCCACC
>NZ_LIQY01000148.1 GCF_001418495.1 Streptomyces pathocidini
GTAGTGGGGGCCACCGCCGCCGCGGGCGCGCTCGTCCTCACCGCGACCGCCGCGGCCGCCAACGCCGACGCTCCCACCCCCGCCCCCGCCTACAGCCAGACCCGCTGCGGCAACACCTCGGACCGCACCCTGCTGACCTTCGACGACTGGTCCTACAAGGACCCGTACCGCACGATCCGGATCGGCGCGTACCTGCGGTCCCAGGGGATCCGCGCCGCCTTCTTCCTCATCAACGAGCAGGCCGAGGAGCACCCGGACATCGTCAGCACGCTGCGGCAGCAGGGCCACTACGTCGGCAACCACACGTACTCCCACCAGCACCTGTCCCGGCTCACCGAGGACGAGGCGGTCGCCGAGATCGGCAACGGCGTGCGGAGCAACCTGCTGCGGCCGCCGTACGGGGACTTCGGCGAGCGCGAGACCACCATCGCCGACGCCCTGGGCTACCGGATGTGCACCTGGACGGTCGACACCCTGGACTGGGAGGAGACCGACGGCGGCTTCCGCTCCACCGAGTCGATCCGCGCCACCGTGCGGGAGGCGCCCGAGGAGGACAAGCGCGGCGGAGTCGTCCTCGGCCACCTCGACTACCACTACCCCGACGCCGTGCCCGGCATCGTCGCCGACCTGACCGCGGAGGGCTACGCGTTGTGCCGCAACACCGGCCCGGTCGGCGCGACCGCTCCGTTCCCGCTCGACTGCGGCTAGGCGGGCCCACCCGTGGGGAGCCCGACCGAGTGGCGCGGCACCGCCGGCCGCGCCGTCGTGCGCCGGCTGAAGCTGCTGCCCGCCGTGATCATCGTCGCCGGCGTCCTCATCGACTACTTCACGCCGCCCGACTTCAGCGGCGCGGCCCTCTACTCCGCCGCCCCGATGGCGGGCGCCCCCGTGCTGTCGCTGCCCGCGCTGATCCTGACCGGGCTGGCCGCGTGCGGCGCGGACATCGCGCTGCTCGCGCACTTCGGCTACTGGGGCCCCTCGGGCGGGTACAGCGAACTGTCGTCGGTCGTGATCATCTCGGCGCTGGCCGTCCTCATCAACCGGCTGCTCTACCGCAGTGACGTGCGCCTCCAGTCGGCCCGCACCATCGCGCTCGCCGTGCAGCGGGCCGTCCTGCCCGAACCCCCGCCCCGCGTCGGCCCGATGACGATCGCGGCGCGCTACACGGCGGCCCACGAGGGCGCCCAGATCGGCGGCGACCTGTACGCGGTGCAGGACACGCCGTACGGGGTGCGCTGCATCGTCGGCGATGTGCGCGGCAAGGGGCTCAACGCGGTCGAGGCGGTCGACATCGTGCTGGGGACGTTCCGCGAGGCCGCCGAGGAGGAGCCGACGCTGGCCGAGCTCGCCGCGCGGCTGGACCGTGCGCTGACCCGGGAGAGCAAGCGGCGGGCCAACCTCGACGACGTGGAGGGGTTCACGACGGCGGTCCTGGCCGAGATCCCGTACGGCGGTGAGGAGTTGCGGCTGTTCAACCGCGGCCACCCCGGTCCGCTGGTGCTCCTGGACGGGGCGGTGCGCTACGTGGAGCCCTCGCAGCCCGAGCTGCCTCTGGGCCTGGCGGTGCTGTGCGCGGACCGGGACAGGGCCGACACGGTGCCGTTCCCCGAGGGCGCGACCCTGCTGCTCTACACGGACGGCCTCTCGGAGGCCCGGGACCGCGACGGCGCCTTCTACGATCCGGTGGCCCGGCTGACCGGTCGCCGCTTCGCCAGTCCCGACGCGCTCCTCGACCTCCTCCTCGACGAGGTGGGGCGCCACACCGACGGGCTCACGACCGACGACATGGCCCTTCTCGCGCTCACCCGCGGGCCGCGCTTCAACCAGATGGGCGAGGGGGCCAGCCGTCGAACAGCCGAATGACGCGTCATCAAAACGTGTCCGGCTTCGCTGGGTTGTCCGTCACATATGTCATGTTTGGTGATGGAATACGGCCATGCGCCATGTGGTTCCCGAAGTAGGAGAGAACTGACCATGCCGAACGTCCTGAAGAAGCCCTGCAGAACGACCGCCTTCGGTCCGGGCGCCTTCGCGGCCGCCATGGCCCTCGGCGGATCGCTGCTGACCGCGGCGCCCGCGCAGGCTGTATCGCCCGCGCCGCCCGCCCCTGCCGCGACGCACGTCAAGCCCGCGAAGCCCCAGCCCGTACAGCCGGCGAAGCCCGCGCCGTCCGAGGCCTCGGACCAGTCGGAGGCCGCCGAGCCGGCGGAGTCCTCCGACGCGGCCGAGTCCTCGGAGGAGTCGCAGCCCGAGCAGTCCGCGAACCCGACCGACCCGACGGCCCCGACCCAGGCGGCCAAGCCCAAGCCCCCGGCCCAGCCGGTCGGCGTGGTGGTCGGCGCCCACCGCCTCAAGGAGCGCCAGTACCCCAGCACCGACTCCTCGGTGAAAGGCCTGCTCAGCCCGAAGAACAAGATCCCCCTGAAGTGCAAGGTCCACGCGCTGAACATCGGCGGGAACGACGTCTGGTTCCTGAGGAGCGACAAGCCGGCCTGGATCCCCGGGAAGCACGTCGACAACGACCGCCCCGTGAAGCTCTGCAAGGACGTGGAGGGCAACCCGCTCGACAACGACCCGAAGATGAAGAACGCGGTGGGCTGAGACCTCCGGACCCCGTACGCAGAGAGCGGCCCCGACGGCGACGAACCGTCAGGGGCCGCTCGCGTGTGCGCCCGGCCGGCGAGTCGCCGGCCGAGTGCGTGGCCCGCGGCCCGATCATTCCAACACCCGTTGTCCACAGGTTCGTTCGAACCATGCCCCAACCTGGAGTTTCCTCCTAGGATGGGGAACGTCGCGGCCGTACAGTCCGGATGGCCGCCGGAACGTGAGCGAGGGTCCGATGGTCCAGGGCGGTAAGCCGTTGTCCAACGAGGTCGACATCAACGTCCCGAGTGTGGCGCGGATGTACGACTACTACCTGGGCGGGAAGGACAACTACGAGGTCGACCGCGCGGCCTCCGAGGAACTCCTGAAGGTCGTCCCCAGCACCCAGGTCCTGGCGATCAACAACCGCCGCTTCCTCCAGCGGGTGGTGCGCGTCCTGGCGCAGGAGTACGGGATCCGCCAGTTCCTCGACCACGGCTCCGGCCTGCCGACCCAGGACAACGTGCACCAGGTCGCGCAGGGCGTGGACCCCCAGTCGCGTGTCGTCTACGTCGACAACGACCCGATCGTCCTAGCCCACGGCCGGGCGCTGCTGGAGGAGAACGACAAGACCGCCGTCATCCAGGCGGACATGCGGGACACCGACGGCATCTTCGGCAACGCCGAGGTCCAGCGGCTGATCGACCTCGACGAGCCGCTGGGCGTCCTGTTCGTCTCGGTCATGCACTGCATCCCCGACAGCGACGACCCCAAGGGCATCATCCGGCGGATAGCCGACCGCGTGGCGCCCGGCTCGGTCTTCGTGATCTGCCAACTGGTCAGCGAGGACAAGGCGACCCGCGACTTCGTGACCGACTTCATGGACACCAGCACGCACGGCAACTGGGGCCGGGTGCGTGAGGAGCGGGACGTGCACGCGTACTTCGAGGGCCTGGAGATCCTGGAGCCCGGCCTGGTCGAGGTCTCCACCTGGCGGCCCGGTGAGGACGCCGGTCCGAAGCAACTCACCCAGGAGTGGATCGAGTTCGGCGGCGTCGCCCGCAAGCCGTAGGACAGCGGCAGCGGACAGCACAGCGCTGAGGGGTCCCCTTGATCGGCCAAGGGGGCCCCTCAGCGCTGTTCGGTCTGGCTCAGCTCAGCCACCATTGAGCAGCCCACTCCAGACTGCTCAACCCCCGATGGGCAGCGCCCGCCAGACTACTCAGCCGCCGTTGGGCAGCGCCCGCCAGAAGTGGTGCACGACTTCCCGGAATCCGGTGTGCGCCGGAGCCCCGGCCACATGCCGTACCGCCCAGGCTCTCGCGGCCTCCGGGTCCTCGGCGGGCCCCGAGGCATGGCCGCAGGAGGTGCACTCCATCTCGAAGACGGCGGACGGGGCTTCCGGCGCCGGCTCCCGGATCATCGACCAGCGACCGGACCTGCCGTCCGCGGTGTGCACACTCACGACGCCCTCCTCGACGCTCCGTTCGCCGACGCCCCGTTCGTCGACGCACCACGCGCCGCACGCCACTGCGCGCGGCGCTCCGCGGGCGCGGGGCGCACGTCCTCCGGCGCCACCTCCCACTCGCGTCCGCCCTCGGGGCGCCGCAGGAACAGACTGCCGCCCTGGGCGTCCATGACGATCCCCAGGCGGCCGAGCCTCGCGTCCAGCACGAGTTCACCCACAGCGGGCAGTCCTGTTGGCTTGAGCATCCTGCTGACGGCTCTTCACTCCCTACGGAAGGCACGGCAGTTGCTGCCAGAGCTTGCTTGTTCCGGGTACCACTATCCCTGCCCGGAACCGGGGTCTGCAAGCACATCTGCAAGAACGCTTGCAATTGCACGGGCAGTTCGGCTTGAGTTCTCCCTGACCGACGCACCACAGGTCCCAGGCAAGGAAGAGACGCAGTGCACCAGTTCGAGAACGGCATCCCCGCGACCCGGATATCCGGCGCGGAGTGGACCAAGAGCAGCTACAGCAACCCCAACGGCAACTGCGTGGAGCTGGCCAAGCTCCCCGGCGGCGACGTCGCCCTGCGCAACTCGCGGGACCCGCACGGCCCGGCGCTGATCTACACCCGCGACGAGGTCCTGATGTTCCTTCACGGGGCCAAGGACGGCGAGTTCGACGGTATGGTCGGTTCGATCTGACCGTACGGGCCCGGGAATTGCGGCGCGGAACTGTACGCGGCGGCCCTCGCGGTGGAACACTGGTAGCTCACCTATGCACGATGCACTCAGGGGAGTCAGCATGACCGCCGCTCAGCAGGGCAGCGAGCGTATGATGAAGCGCTATCTCGAGCATCCGCGCGGAGGTCCGACCGCGCTGCGTATCGTGCTCGGGACGCAGCTCCGAAGGCTCCGCGAGCAGAATGGCGTCAGCACCCAGGCAGCGGCTGACGCCATTCGCGGTTCCCATGCGAAGATCAGCCGACTCGAACTGGGCCGTGTGGGCTTCAAGGAGCGGGACGTCGCCGACCTGCTCACGCTCTACGGCATCCTCGACCCCGCCGAGCGGGCCGACTTCCTCGCCCTGGCCCGGCAGGCGACCGCCCCCGGCTGGTGGCACCAGTACACAGACGTGCTGCCCCAGTGGTTCGAGACGCACATCGGCCTGGAAGAGGCCGCGTCCGTCATCCGCACGTACGAGAACCAGTTCGTGCCCGGCCTGCTGCAGACCGAGAGCTACGCCCGCGAGGTCACCAAACTCGGCAACCCGCGCGCCACTCCCACCGAGATCGAGCGGCGGGTCGGCCTGCGCATCGCCCGGCAGGGGCTCCTCCAGCGGGAGGACCCGCCGCGGTTCTGGGCGGTGCTGGACGAGGCGGTGCTGCGCCGCCCGATCGGCAGCATCGAGGTCATGCGGGCGCAGCTGGCGCACCTCCTCGAGCTGGCCCAACTGCCCCATGTGACCATGCAGGTCGCGCCGTTCAGCCTCGGCGGGGTCGCCGCCGCGGGCGGTCCGGTCACCATCCTGCGCTTCCAGGAACCGGATCTGCCGGACGTGGTCTATCTGGAGCAGCTGACCAGCGCCCTGTATCTGGACAAGCAGGAGGACGTGGACAACTACCTGTCCGTCATGGACCGGTTGTGCGCCGAGGCCGAGCGGCCCGCGGCCACCGTCCCGTTCCTACGCAAGGCACTTGAGGACCTCCCCGCCCCGGAGTGACCCCTCTTCGCCGGAGTGCCCACTTCGTCGAAGCGACCCTCCCGTCCGAGTGATCGCCCGGAAAATCGGGCGATTTTCCCCGAATACGCGCGCGTCGCGGCCGGTAGTGGCGTAGAACCGTTCAGGCTCGGCCTTATGGGCCTTGCGATGAACGGTGGGGGGAACTGACCATGAAGCGCGGGACGTTGGCAAGCGGCGACAGGAAGAGCCGCATGAGGCGGCGAGCCGAGCGGGTGCTGTGGGGAGCGCTGGCGCTGCTGTGCGTCGGCCTGCTGATGGCCGCCGGCACCGGCTGGTGGGCCGTCGACCACTACACGTCGAAGGTGAACCGCGTACCGCACGCCTTCCCCACCGATGTGCCGCCCGGCGAGCGGCCCTCGGCGGCCAAGGGCGGTCAGACCTTCCTGCTGGTCGGCGTCGACTCGCGATCGGACCTGCCCACCACCGGCACGGACGCCAAGGCGGCGCCGTGGAAGCCGGGGGCCCAGCGCAGCGACACGATGATGCTGATGCACCTGCCCTCGAACCACGCCACCGCGTACGTCGTCTCGCTCCCCCGCGACACCTGGGTGAAGGTCCCGGGGCACGGGCGGTCCAAGCTCAACGCCGCGTTCTCCTGGGGCGGTCCGCCCCTGCTGATCGACACGGTGCAGCGGCTGACGCGGGTGCGCGTGGACCATCTCGCCGTCATCGACTGGAGCGGCTTCCGCAAGCTGACCGACGCCGTGGGCGGCGTGGAGCTGTCCGTCGCCGGCGGTCCGGCGGAGCACATGAACGGCGCGGAGGCGCTGGAGTACGTCCGCGAGCGCAAGGACCTGCCGCGCGGTGACCTGGACCGCACGCACCGGCAGCAGAACTATCTGCGCGCCGTGCTGTCCAAGGTCCTCTCCGGCGACCATCTGACGAGCCCGCTGCGGACCAAGCGGCTGCTGGACCAGCTGACCGCGACGATCAGCGTCGACGACCGACTCTCCGACACCCAACTGCGCGATCTGCTCTGGGATTCGCGGGGCATGCGCGCCTCGCGGATGGTGTTCATGAACGCGCCCGTGGACCGCACGGCCACGGTCGGCGGCCAGTCCGTGGTCCTGCTGGACGACCACGGCTCGGCGGCCCTCTGGAAGGCCCTGCTCCAAGGCACGATGGCGGACTACGTGCGGGAGCACCGCGTGGACCGCCTCAAGCCCGTCGTCCAATGACGGTTCCGTTGGTGGCGGTTCTGTCGATGGCGGTTCTGTCGGTGGCGGGCGCATGACCGGGTGAGCGCTCAGTCTGCGGGCCGTTCCGTGCGGTCGCCGCCCCAGAGCGTGTGGAAGCTGCCCTCCCGGTCGGTGCGCCGGTAGGTGTGCGCGCCGAAGAAGTCGCGCTGGCCCTGGGTGAGCGCGGCGGGCAGCCGCTCGGCGCGCAGCGCGTCGTAGTACGTGAGCGCCGCCGCGAAGCCGGGGGTCGGCACGCCGTGCGCCACTGCCGTGGAGACGACCGCGCGCCAGGCGTCCTGCGCCTCGCCGACCTCGGCCGCGAACTCCTTGTCGGCCAGCAGCGTCGGCAGCCCGGGATCGGCCGCGTAGGCGGCGCGGATCCGGTCGAGGAACGCGGCGCGGATGATGCAGCCGCCGCGCCAGATGGCGGCGATGGAGCCGAGGTCGATCTCCCAGCCGTACTCCTCCCCCGCCGCGCTGACCATGTTCCAGCCCTGCGCGTACGAGACGACTTTCGACGCGTAGAGCGCGTGCTCGACGTGGTGGGCGAAGGCCTCGGCGCCCTGTTCGCTCATCGGCCGCCGCTCGGGCCCCGGCAGCGTACGGGCGGCCTCGCGCAGGTCCGCGTGGCCGGAGACCGAGCGCGCGAACACAGCCTCGGCGATGCCCGACACAGGCACGCCCAGGTCCAGCGCGGTCTGCACGGTCCAGCGGCCGGTGCCCTTCTGCTCGGCCCGGTCGGCCACGACGTCCACGAACGGCAGGCCGGTCGCCGCGTCGGTGTGGGCGAGCACCTCGGCGGTGATCTCGATGAGATACGAGTCGAGGCGCCCGGTGTTCCAGGTGCGGAAGGTCTCGGCGATGCGGGCGGGCTCGAACCCGGCGACGTGCCGCAGCAGGTCGTACGCCTCGGCGATGAGCTGCATGTCGGCGTACTCGATGCCGTTGTGCACCATCTTCACGAAGTGGCCCGCGCCGTCGGGCCCGATGTGGGTGCAACAGGGGCTGCCGTCCTGGGCCTTGGCGGAGATGTCCTCCAGCAGCGGGCCGAGCGACTCGTAGGACTCGGCCGAGCCGCCGGGCATGATGCTCGGCCCGTGCAGCGCGCCTTCCTCGCCGCCGGAGATGCCCGTGCCGACGAAGTGGACCCCGCGTTCGCGCAGCGAGGCCTCGCGGCGGCGGGTGTCCTGGAAGTGGGCGTTGCCCCCGTCGATGATCATGTCGCCGGGTTCGAGGAGCGGCGCGAACTCCTCGATGACGGCATCAGTCGGGCGGCCCGCCTTGACCATGACGACCAGCCGCCGCGGCCGCTCCAGCGAGCCCACGAAGTCCTCGGGCCGCTCCGCGGGAACGAAGGTTCCCTCGCCGCCGTACTCCTCGACGAGGGAACGGGTTCTGGCCGCCGTTCTGTTGTGCACGGCCACGGTGTGCCCGTGCCGTGCGAAGTTCCTGGCCAGGTTGCGGCCCATGACCGCGAGGCCGGTGACGCCGATGTGTGCCGACGCGTTCGCCATGCTTCAACTCCAGAAGGACAACTCGACGGATGCCGGCGCCTGTTCGGACCGCACGAGGTGATACGCGGGACACGGGATCCGCGCTCAGTTCCGGGGGATCACCACCGCTCCTCAGTGGCCTCGGTCTCGGCTACGACGTGCACGGCGGCCTCCTCGGCCGACGCGGCCGCACCGTCGATGCCGATGTCGCTCGCGACGAGGTCCTTCTCCTCGTCGGCGTGCGCCCCCTCGTCCGGCGCCACCAGGCGCCCGGCGCGCCGGTCCCCCACTTCCTCGTCGAGCAGTTCGCCGTCGCCCCCGGTCATGTCGCCCATGCCGTCCCCGTCGGGCACCTGGAGGTCGGGCAACTCGCGGGCCAGCCGCCCTTCGAGCGTCTCGCCCTCGTGCTGCTCCTCGGCCGTCGTGCCGCAAGTCTCCACGGCCCAGGGGCGCTCGGGCGGCGAGTACCCCTCGTCCAGAATCTGCTCGACACCGTGGTAGTCGAGGGTGTCCTCCGGCTCCAGCGGGCCGATGTCCTCGCGCTGGTCGGATTCGTCGGGCTGGTAGACCTCGTCACCCATCATGCTCTCGCTCATCGTTCGGCCTCGCTGACTCCTCGCCCCTCGCCGTACTCTGGCCGCCCTCCGGATGGGTGCCGGGTTCCCCTTCCAGCATCACTCAGTCCGCCCCGCCGGGCCACACTTGGCCGAGCCTGGCCTGCGAGCCCCCTACGAGGAACCCAGGATCTCCCGCAGGTCATAGCTGACGACCTCCTCCAGCTGGGCATACGTGCACGACGCCGGGTCCCGGTCCGGCCGCCAGCGGCGGAACTGCGCGGTGTGGCGGAAGCGGTCGCCCTGCATGTGGTCGTACGCCACCTCCAGCACGCGCTCGGGCCGCAGCGGCACCCACGACAGGTCCTTCGTACCGGTCCAGCGGCTGGGCGCGCCCGGCATACGGCTGGTCGCGTGCGCCTCCTCGCGGGCCCAGTCCGCCCAGGGGTGGCCCTCGACGGACTCCATGCGCAGCGGTTCGAGCTCGGTCATCAGCTCCTGCCGTCGCTTCATGGGGAAGGCCGCGCAGACCCCGACGTGCTGGAGCCGCCCAGTGCTGTCGTACAGGCCGAGCAGCAGGGACCCGACGACGGGGCCCGACTTGTGGTGGCGGAGCCCGGCCACGACACAGTCGGCCGTCCGCTCGTGCTTGACCTTGGCCATGACGCGCTCGTCGGGCCGGTAGCCCAGCTCCGGCCGCTTCGCGACGACCCCGTCCAGGCCCGCGCCCTCGTACTGGCTGAACCACTGCCGGGCCACCTCGACATCGTCGGTGACGGGGGCCGTGAAGACGGGGTCCGCCGCGTCCCGGAGGGCCTCGGTCAGCGCCGCGCGGCGCTCGGTCAGCGGGGCGTCCATCAGCGAGCGGTCGCCGAGCGCGAGCAGGTCGAAGGCGACGAAGCTCGCCGGGGTGGTCCCGGCGAGCATGCGCACCCGGGAGTCGGCGGGGTGGATGCGCTCCAGCAGCGCCTCGAACTCCAGCCGCCCGTCACGGATGATCACGATCTCGCCGTCGACCACGCAGCGCGGCGGCAGGTTGGCCCGGAAGGCCTCGACCAGCTCGGGGAAGTAGCGGGTGAGCGGCTTTCCGGTACGGCTGCCGATCTCGATCTCCGCACCGTCGCGGAAGACGATGGCCCGGAAGCCGTCCCACTTCGCCTCGTACCGCATG
>NZ_LIQY01000149.1 GCF_001418495.1 Streptomyces pathocidini
GGCGGCGAGCGGGGTGAAGGGGGAGCCGGTGTTGGCGAATGCCAGTCTCCCCCAGGGGAATCCGCCGAACGGCAGGCGGTCGCGGGCCCATTCCTCCGCCACCCACAGGCAGCCCGCCCACAGTGGCCAGAGCGGGAGTCTGGAGGTGAGGGCGAGTCCCGCGCCCAGCAAGGCGAGGAACAGCGCTTCGATGAGGGAGAGGCCGAACACCGCGTCGTAGCCGACGACATGGAGCCAGCGCAGCAGCGCGAAGAAGAACGGCAGGCCGAAGGCGAGGCCCGTCCAGGCGCCTTGGCGGGCGGTCCTGCCGCGGGTGAGCAGGCTCAGCGCGGCGACGGCCAGCACGGACAGCGGCCACAGGCCGTAGGGCGGGAAGGCCGCGGCGCAGGCGAGGCCGGCCGCGGCGGCGAGGCCGGTGCGGGGCGCCTCGCGCCGCATCCACCGCCCCGCGCGCGTGCGGCGGCCGGGCCTGGGCGCGGCCTGGCTCTCCGGCCCGCCGGGCGCGCCGGAGGAGCCGACGGAGACGGGCGTGGTGTGCACCGCCTGGTCGGCACGCGGCGCTTCCCCGGGGTGCGCGGCGGTGGTGTGGGGGCCCGATGGCACGGTCGCGGCCTTCCTGCAGGTCGTCCGGTGGTGTGAAGCGACCGTACATCGCCGCGCGGACATGCGGCAGCGCGGGCGGAAAGCCTGTGGAAAACCTGCCTCCGCCCCAGGTCAGCGGGGGTGTGACGGCAAACCGGACAGGAGGCGTTGCGTACTACGGATCGGGGCCCGGCGCCCTTCGGGCCGACCTGGGACCCGCTGGCTGCGGGTCTACCGAGAGCCGTTGTCTACTGAACGTCCGGGCCCCACCCGGGTCGCACCTGCCGACCGGCAAGGAACGTTCCCTCGCCCCCGTGGCGCGGGCGCTGGACCTGGCTCCCAGTGGCGGTGTGCCGTGCGGCGCACCACCCCATGGCCCAGCTGCGTTCGGCGACTGTGTGGAGGTTCCCCGGGTCGGACGTCCTGTGGTGGACTCGGCCGAACCTACCCGCCGTCTCCCATCGTCTGTCAACAGCCGTCTGGCCTGCGGGGATTCCGCAATGCGGCAGGTCAGCCAGGAAGATCCGCAGGTGGCGCGACAGGCCGGGAGCACACCGTTCGGCCGCGCGCCACCCCGGTACGTCACTCGTTCGGCCGTGCGAAGACCGTGCGTCCGCCCACGACGGTTCGCAGGCACTCCGGAAGGGCACTGCCAGGGGCAAGTTCGGGCAGGCCAGGCGTGCCGGAGCGGGGGTCGGTCGACCAGCGGGCGACCCGCTCGTCGGGGGCCTGGACGACGAGTTCGCCGGCCTCCCAGACCGCGTAGTCGGCGGGGGCACCGGGCACGAGTACGCCCGCGTCGTCCCGGCCGACGGCCCGCCAGCCGCCGCGTGTGTGGGCGGTGAACGCGGCGCGGACCGAGACGCGGTGCTCGGGGGTCCGGTGGAAGGCCGCGGCACGGACGGTGCCCCAGGGGTCGAGCGGGGTGACGGGGCTGTCGGAGCCGAAGGCGAGCGGGACTCCGGCGCGCAGCAGCGCCGCGTACGGGTTGAGGGTGCGGGCCCGTTCGGCGCCGAGCCGCCGCGCGTACATGCCGTCCTCGCCGCCCCAGGCCGCGTCGAAGGCGGGCTGGACCGAGGCGGTCAGGCCGAGTTCGGCGAAGGCCGCGATGGTCTCGGGGGTGAGCATCTCGGCGTGCTCGACGCGGTGCCGGCCGGCCCGGATCCGCGCCGGGCCGAGCCTCTCGGCCGCGGCCCGTACGCCCTCGACGACCGTCGACAGGGCGGCGTCGCCGATGGCGTGGAAGCCGGCCTGGATGCCGGCCTCGGTGCAGGCGGCGACGTGGGCGGCGACCGCCTCGGGGTCGAGGTGGGCGCTGCCGGTGCGGCCGGGGGCGTCGGCGTAGGGCTCGTGGAGGCAGGCGGTGTGGGAGCCGAGTGAGCCGTCGGCGAAGAGGTCGCCTGCGGCGCCGATGGCGCCGAGTTCGCGGATGCGGTCGGCGCCTTTGGCGTCGGTGAGGGGTTCGGCCCAGTAGCCGAAGACGCGGGGGCCCGGCTCGGCGGCGGCGAGGGCGAGGAGCCCAGTCAGGTCGTCCTCGCCGGAGATGTCGGGGCCGGCGCACTCGTGGACCGAGCCGATGCCGAGCGAGGCGGCGCGGCGCAGGGCGGCCCGCTGGGCGTCGGCGCGCTGCCCAGGAGTGACGGCGGAGTGGGCGGTGCGGCGTACGGCGTGGTGGGCGTCGCCGGTGAGCGGCTCGTCGGGGTGGTCGGCGAGGCCGGGGACGCGGGCGAGGAGAGCGGTGGTGGCGACGGCGGAGTGGACGTCCGCGCGCGTGAGGTAGAGGGGGCGCCCGCCGGTGGCCTCGTCGAGTTCCGCCCGGGACGGGTGGCGCCGCTCGGGCCAGCGGGCGGCGTCCCAGCCGTGGCCCAGGAGGATGTTCTCGCCCGGGTGGTCGGCGGCGTGGGCGCGGACCCGGTCGAGAGCCTCGGCGAGGGTGCGGGTGGTGGACAGGTCGAGGCCCGTGAGGGCGAGGCCGGTGGCGGTGGTGTGGACGTGTGCGTCGGTGAACGCCGGGGTGACGAGGGCCCCTTGGAGGTCCACGACCTCGTCGGCGCCGTCCGCGAAGGCGTCGGCCGCGCCCTCGGAGCCGACCCAGGCGACGTGCCCGCGCTCGACGACCATGGCGGTGGCGAAGGGGTCGGCGGGGCTGTGCACGGTGCCGCCCCGGAGCAGCACGGTGCGGGGGGTGTCCTGGTTCGCGGGGCTCTCGCTCATACCGGACAGTTTCTCCCCCGGACGCGGACGGCTTCCGCCCGGGGTGGGGCCGGGGGTCAGACGCGCGGCGGCCTGGCCTCGTACGGGGTGGAGAGCACGACCGTCGTACGGGTGGAGACGCCGGACTGGGAGCGGATGCGGGTGAGGAGGTGCTCCAGCTCCAGGGGGGTGGCGACGCGGACCTTGAGGATGTAGTTCTCGTCGCCGGCGACGCTGTGGCAGGCCTCGATCTCGGGGATGTCGGCGAGCCGGTCCGCGATGTCGTCAGGGGCGCTGGGGTCGAACGGCTTGACCGAGATGAAGGCGGTGAGGGGGAGGCCGACGGCCTCGGGGTCGACGACGGCGGCGTAGCCGCGGATGATTCCGCGCTGCTCCAACCGGCGGACGCGCTGGTGGACCGCCGAGGTGGACAGGCCGGTGGCCTTCCCCAGGTCGGTGTAGCTCATGCGCCCGTCTTTGACGAGCAGTTCCACGATGTGCCGGTCGAGTTCCTCCACAGCGGAGAACCTACAGGGGGCCGGTGCCCCGGGCACAGTTGGAGCGGGAACCAGGGGGCTTGGAGCGCACCTGCAAGCGGCATGTGACGAACACCACAGAATCCGACAGGTGTCCGCAGGAGTGCCGTGATTGCCCGGTGGCCGAGCAGGGAAATGCTTGCTGTGGTCGAGGCCGAAGCGCCTCGTTCGGCCCACCCGGAGGGGGAGTTACTCCATGCGTCACCTGAAGCACCCCGGTCACAGCGACCGCATCCAGTCCGTGCCCGAGAGCGCGGGCGTCGAGCCGCAGGCCCCGGAGGCGGTCGACGACGGCGATGAGGACAGTACATACGAGACCTATGAGATGTTCCGGGTCGTCTGCCCGGACTGCGCGCGGCCGATCGCGCTGCTGGCGGACGAGGAGGTCCTGCCGGAGCACGCGCTGGTGCGCACGCCCTGGAATCCGTTCGGCCTCACGGTCTGCCCCGGTACGGGGCGCGGAGTCGCGGAGACCACCCCCGCCGACGCCTCGGCCGGCCCCCAGGAGCAGGACGCGGCGCTCCTGTTGACGCTGCCGGAGGGGCTGGACTGGCGGAAGCAGCCGTTCTCGCACGTGGGTGGGCCCGGTTCGCACCCGATGCGGGTCCCCGCGCAGACGCGGTGGGTGCACAGCCACGCGGCCTGACGGTTTCAGCGTTCAGAGAACGCGTCAACAGCCGGGCGCCACAAGGGGGTTCGCCGGGCACACGCGGGATTTCGGAGCCTCGCCCGGGCATCGCGTGCCCGCGCCGGTCGCGACACGCTGCGCGGATGCGTGAGGTCGCGGACCAAGCGAGGGTTTCCACGGAACCCGGGGCCTCCCCCGGGCCCTCGTATGCCTCCGGTCGGCCCAGTGGGCGTCCGTTCGCCGGGTGACGGTCCGGACGACGGAGGCGGCGCGTCCGTTCCGACCCGCCTCCATCGCCCGCCATCATCAGCGAGTTGACGTGGCGTCAGATCTCGATGACCGCCTGGACCGGCAGGTGGTCGCTGGGGAACTGGCCGTTCTTGGAGAAGGTGTTGATGGCCGCGTGGCGTGTGCGGACTGAGGGCGAGGTGAGGATCCAGTCGATGCGCGCGCCGTCGGGGGTCAGCGGCTTGTAGCCGTGGAAGGTCGCGTACAGGGCGCTGCGCTTCTCCGCCGTTTCCCAGGTGTCGACCAGGGTGCCGCCGTTGAGCAGCGTGTCGTAGGCCGGGTTGGCGTGGGCGGCGGCGTTGAAGTCGCCGAGGACGACGCGCGGCAGCTCGGCGTTCAGAGCGCGCAGGCGCTCGGAGATCAGCTCCGCCGAGTGCTCGCGGGCCTTCTGGCCGACGTGGTCGAAGTGGGTGTTGAGGGCGTAGAACTCGGTGCCGGTGCGCAGGTCCTTGAAGCGGGCCCAGGTGGCCATGCGGGTGATGGCGGCGTCCCAGCCCTTGGAGGCGATCACGTTCGGGGTCTCGGACAGCCAGAAGTGGTCGAACTCGAGCAGATCGAGTCGGGTGGTGTCGTAGAACATCGTCGCGAACTCACCGTGGCTGCCGCCCTCCCGGCCGGTTCCGACGGCGTCGTAGCGCGGGCCGAGGTCGGCCTCGATGTCGCGCAGCTGCTCGTAGAGCCCTTCCTGGGTGCCGATCAGGTGCGGGGCCTCGCGGCGGAGCAGCTCGCGCATCACGGGGCGGCGCTCGGCCCAGGAGTTGGGGGTGGTGTCACTGGCGTAGCGGAGGTTGAAGGACATGACGTGCAGCTGCCGGCCGCCGGCCGGCCGCGCGGCGCCGGTGGGGTCCGCGGCCTGGGCCGAGGAGCCCGCGTAGACGGACGTCGAGAGCGCGAGGGCCGCGGTGGCCGCGGCCTTGATGCCGTGGCGACGGCTGAACGGTGATGCGTGCATGACTGCCTCCAGTTCTCCGGTGCGGGCCAAGGCTCTCCGGCGTCGGCCCCATCGATCACGGTGAGTCTCAGCCGGTTGTGTGTGGCGAAAGTGACGGGCAGGGAGCCGGAGTTGAAACCCCCGTCGGCGCCCGTACGCGGAGTCTCGGGTGGGACACGCGTCCGCAGCCCGGCCAAATCGACAAACCGTTCAAGCCGCCCAAGTGTCGGAAGCCACGCGCGCCGCATCCGGCCGCTCGCCCGTACGGACCCGTGGAGTCGGGCTCGTACGGCGACTGAACGGGCGTACGGGGACACCGCAGGGCCGTCGTACAGGGACACCGCAGGGCCGCGGCGTCCCCGTACGGACGCCGCGGCCCACCGGCCGCCCGCTACCGCGATTCCGGGCCCAGCAAGTGGCGCGCCACCACCATGCGTTGGATCTGGTTCGTGCCCTCCACAATCTGCAGCACCTTCGCCTCGCGCATGTAGCGCTCGACCGGGAAGTCGGCTGTGTAGCCGTAGCCGCCGAGGACCTGGACCGCGTCCGTCGTCACGCGCATCGCCGTGTCCGTGCAGAAGAGTTTCGCGGAGGCGGCGAGCCGGGAGAACGGGCGGCCCGCGTCGCGCAGCCGCGCGGCCGCCAGGTAGAGGGCGCGGCCCGCCTCGATCTGGGTCGACATGTCGGCGAGCAGGAAGCGCAGGCCCTGGAAGTCGGCGATCGGGCGGCCGAACTGCCGCCGGTCCGCCGCGTAGGCCATCGCCTCGTCGAGCGCCGCCTGGGCCACTCCGATCGCGCACGCGGCGATCCCGAGCCGGCCGGAGTCGAGCGCGGCCAGCGCGATGGCGAAGCCCTGGCCCTCGTCGCCAAGGCGGCGCGCGTCCGGTACGCGCACGCCGTCCAGGTGCAGTTGGGCCGTGGGCGAGCCCTTGAGGCCCATCTTCTTCTCGGGCACCGCGGCGGCGAGCCCGGGGGCGTCGCCCGGTACGAGGAAGGCGGTGATGCCGCGGGCGCCCTCGCCGCCCGTGCGGGCCAGCACGGTGTAGAAGTCGGCGATGCCGCCGTGGGTGATCCAGGCCTTCGTGCCGTCGAGGACCCAGTCGTCCCCGTCCCGCACCGCGCGCGTGCGCAGGGAGGCGGCGTCGGAGCCGGAGGCGGGTTCGGAGAGGCAGTACGCGCCGAGGAGCCCGCCGCCGAGCATCGCTGGAAGGTGCTCGGCGCGCTGCTCCTTGGTGCCGTACGCGGCGAGCGCGTGGCAGGCCAGAGTGTGCACGCTGACGCCGAGGCCGACGGTGAGCCGGGCCGCGGCCAGCTCTTCGAGGACCTGGAGATACACCTCGTACGGCTGCTCGCCGCCGCCGTACTCCTCGTCGTACGGGAGGCCGAGGAGGCCGGACTCGGACAGGAGGGAGAAGAGCTCGCGGGGGAAGCGGCCGGTGTCCTCCTCCTCGGCCGCCTTCGGGGCGACCTCGCGCTGGGCCAGCTCACGGACGAGCGCGAACAGGTCCCTGACCTCTTCGGTGGGCAGTTGGCGTTCCACCGGCTGTGGGGCGCGGTCGGACATAGCGGCGCTCTCCTCCCTGTCGGGCGCTGCGGCGGAGCGCGCTCGGGGTGTGGCGGCGCCGCCGGACGGTGCGGACGGCTACTGGCCGACACTGCCCTTCGGATCGCGAAAGGGCGGCCTGACCAGCGGCTGTGGCGCTGTGAGTATGCCCGATCGACGGCTGTCCGTCACGGGTGCGCCGAATCCTTCGGCGCCCGTCCACCGCCACCGCTCCGGTTCCACGCGCCCGACGCGCTCCGGCCCCTTTCGGCCAAGCCCTCGCAACTTGGTACGCACCATTGACTCAGTGGTCTAGTCCTTCTACGGTTCCCCCACGCTCTACGCGTGCATGTCAACCCAGCATGCGGTCGCGGTCCCAGCCCTCTTCCCCACACAAGAGGAGAACCCCACATGCTCAGAGCGCACCGTCCCCCCACCCGCAAGCGGGCGTTCCTGGCGACGCTCGCCGCCGCCTGTTGCGCGCTCGTGGCCGTCGCCCTCCCGGCGGGCTCCGCCTCGGCGGGCGAGACACGGGCGGCGGCACCCGCGAAGGCGGCCGCGGGCAGCAAGGTCGTCGGCTACTTCACCGAATGGGGCATCTACGACCGGAACTACCACGTCAAGAACGTCGAGACGTCCGGCTCCGCCGGCAAGCTGACCCACATCAACTACGCGTTTGGCAATGTCACCGGCGGCAAGTGCGCGATCGGCGACTCCTTCGCGGACTACGACAAGGCCTACACCGCCGACCAGAGCGTGGACGGCGTGGCCGACACCTGGGACCAGCCGCTGCGCGGCAACTTCAACCAGCTGCGGAAGCTCAAACAACTGCACCCGAACCTGAAGGTGCTGTGGTCCTTCGGCGGCTGGACCTGGTCCGGCGGCTTCACCGAGGCCGCAAAGAACCCCGCCGCCTTCGCCCAGTCCTGCTACGACCTGGTCGAAGACCCCCGCTGGGCCGATGTGTTCGACGGCATCGACATCGACTGGGAGTACCCCAACGCCTGCGGCCTGAGCTGCGACACCAGCGGCGCCGCCGCCTACAAGAACCTGATGCAGGCGCTGCGCGCCAAGTTCGGCAGCGGCAACCTCGTCACCGCCGCCATCACCGCCGACGCCTCCTCCGGCGGCAAGATCGAGGCCGCGGACTACGCGGGAGCCGCACAGTACGTCGACTGGTACAACGTCATGACGTACGACTTCTTCGGCGCCTGGGCCGCCACCGGCCCCACCGCCCCGCACTCGCCCTTGACGTCCTACAGCGGCATCCCCCAGGAAGGCTTCAACTCCGACGCCGCGATCCAGAAACTCAAGTCGCACGGCGTCCCGTCAGAGAAGCTGCTGCTGGGCATCGGCTTCTACGGGCGCGGCTGGACCGGAGTCACCCAGGCCACACCCGGCGGCACGGCCACCGGCCCAGCCGCCGGAAAGTACGAACAGGGCATCGAGGACTACAAGCTCCTCAAGACCTCCTGCCCCGCCACCGGAACCGTCGCCGGCACCGCGTACGCCAAGTGCGGCTCCAACTGGTGGAGCTACGACACCCCGTCCACCATCGCCGGGAAAATGACCTACAAGAACCAGCAGAACCTCAGGGGCGCGTTCTTCTGGGAGTTCAGCGGAGACACCAGCAACGGCGAGCTGGTCAAGGCGATCAACTAGCCCCCGGCCCGACCGAGTCGGCTGCCCGGCACCCGCTTCCCCCCGGAGGCGGGCGCCGGGCAGCCGACTCCGCGCCCGTGGCCGATCTTCGAGGTGCCGATCCGCCCAACTGGCGGCGGTGGGCGCAGACTGGTGGCGTACGCACCGCGCCCGCGTACGCCGGATCCGCCCCGAGCCGAGGAGTCGCCGCCCATGACCGTGTCCCCGGACCCCGCCGCCGTCTTCGACACCGCCTTCTTCCGCCGCTGGCTCACCCGCGCCACCCAGGTGATCACCGAGCAGGCGGACCACCTCACGGACCTGGACTCGGCCATCGGCGACGCCGACCACGGCGCCAACCTCAGGCGCGGCTTCACCTCGGCGTCCGCGACGGTGTACGCCGATCCGCCGGCCACCCCCGGCGCGCTGCTGAAGGCCTTCGGGACGCATCTCACCAGCACGGTCGGCGGCGCCTCGGGCCCGTTGTACGGGACGGTGCTGCGGCGGGCCGGGCGGGCGCTGGGCGAAGAGGAGGAGACGGTCAGCCCGCAGCTGCTCGCCGAGGCCCTCGCC
>NZ_LIQY01000015.1 GCF_001418495.1 Streptomyces pathocidini
GTTGGGGTGCGGGGGTGGGACGGCAAGAGGGCGAGGGCGGGTACGGGCGACCGTACCGCGAACTCGGCGCGCTACGCGCGTAGTTGGCGGCTCTGAAGCGGGCCCGCCGGGAGGTTCGCGCCCTCCCGGCGGGCCCGGGTCGCTCAGGGTGCCGCCGCGGCGACTCAGGGTGCGGCGGGCCGCCGGATCAGGGGGCTTCCTTCACCGTGACCGTGCCGTCCACGATCTTCTTCCTCGCGGCGTCGACCTGGCCCTGGATGTCGTCGATGAACCCGCCGGAGGTGGCAAGGGAGACGCCGCCCTTCTCCAGGGTGTAGGCGTTGGTGCCGGTCAGCGGCTTGCCGTCCTTGACGCTCTTGACCACGTCGAACACGGCGACGTCGACGTTCTTCACGACCGAAGTGAGGATCGCGTCCTTGTACTTGGCCAGGCCCGGCTGCTGGTACGCGTCGGAGTCGACGCCGATCCCCCAGGTGCCCTTCTTCGCCGAGATCGCCTCGATCGCGCCCGCGCCGGACTGGCCGGCCGCGGTGTAGATGACGTCCGCGTCGCGGTCGAGCATGCCCTTGGCCTTGGAGTTGGCGGCCGCCGGGTCGTTGAAGCCCTTGTCGTTGTTGGCGTACAGGTACTCGGAGTAGACCTGGACATCCTTCTTGGTGTCCTTGACGCCCTGCTCGAAGCCCGCCTGGAACTTCTGGATCAGCGCGTTGTTCACCCCGCCGATGAAACCGACCTTGCCGGTCCTGGACTTGAGCGCGGCGGCGACACCGGCGAGGTACGAGCCCTCGTGCTCGGAGAAGACGATGCTGTCGACGTTCTTGCCCGGCGAGACGGAGTCCACGACCGCGAAGGTGGTCTTGGGGAACTCCTTGGCGACCTTCTCGATCGAGTTCCCGTAGTTGAAGCCCACGCCGATGACCGGGTTGTAGCCGGCCTCCGCGAGCGAGGTGAGACGCTGCTCGCGGTCGGCCTCGGTCTCGTTGTTCTTGGCCGTCAACATCTTGGATTCGACGCCGAGTTCCTGCTCGGCCTTGTCGACACCGCGGGCGGCGGACTCGTTGAACGAGTGGTCGTCCCGGCCGCCGACGTCGAAGGCGAGGCCGACGCCCTTGTTCTGGCCGCCCGACTCCTTCGAGCTCTCGCCACAGGCGGTGGCGGTGAAAGCGAGGGCCGCCGTGGCGACGCTTGCGGCTGCGATCCTGGTTACCCGGCGCAAGAGGACTTCCCCTTCGGCTGAAAGCGCCTCTTCGCGGCGCTGGCTCGGCAGGATCGTAACGCGCGTAGATTCCAGATAAAGCCCGTATTCGAAGCTGTTACCGGATCGTCGCCGGCCCGCCGATGGCGGGTTGCCCGGGGCTCGACGGACGGTGGTAGATCGCCGCGCTGTGGGCAGGCGGGCCGCCGCCAGGCGGAACGGGTGGGCACAGCGCGGCCACCGGCGTGCAGCCGCCCACGAAGCCTCAGCCCTCGGCGGCCTGTTGCGCTCCGGGCGCGGCTACGGTCCGGTGCGGGGTGGGACCCGTACGCCGGGTGCGGGTTCCGGTGTGCCCACCCGTTCCGCCCCTAGCGGAACGCATGCCCACACCGGGACGGTGTCCCCGCCCACCCGGCGGAGCCGGGGCCCACACCGGGGCGGAACCCGGTGGCCGCACCGGGACGGTGGCGCGCGCCCGCCGCGTGGCGGGCGGTGTGACTACGACCGGTGGGCTTCCAGGAGGGCGGCGGCGGTGAAGAGTTCGACGCCTACCCTGATCGCGCCCTCGTCGACGTCGAAGTCGCCGCAGTGCAGGTCGCGGCGGGTGGTGTCGCCGACAGGGCGCACGCCGAGGCGTGCCATCGCGCCGGGGACGTGCTCCAGGTACCAGGAGAAGTCCTCGCCGCCGAGGCTCTGCTCGGTGTCCTCGACCGCGTACGATCCGCGCCGCACCGCCATGGCGTCCCGCAGCAGCTCGGTGCTGGAGGGCTCGTTGACCACCGGCGGGACTCCGCGGATGTAGTTGATCTGCGACTTGGCGTGGTGCAGCGTCGCGACCTCGTCGATCGCCGCGTGCACCAGGTCCGGCGCCGCGCGCCAGGCCGGCAGGTCGAGGCAGCGGACGGTGCCGGACAGTTCGGCGTGCTGCGGGATCACGTTGCAGGCGTGGCCGGACTCGATCCGCCCCCAGGTGACGGCGAGGCCCGAGCGGGCGTCGATCCGGCGGCTGATCAGCGCCGGCACCTCGGTGGCCACCTTGGCCGCCGCCGTGACCAGGTCGGTGGTCAGATGAGGGCGGGCGGTGTGGCCGCCGGGCCCGTCGAGGGAGACTTCCAGCCGGTCGCAGGCGGAGGTGATCGGTCCGGTCCGCAGCCCGATCCGGCCGACCTCGACCTTGGGGTCGCAGTGCACTGCGACGATCCGCCCGACCCCTTCCAGCACGCCGGACTCGATCGCGTCGGGCGCACCGCCGGGCAGCACTTCTTCGGCGGGCTGGAAGATCAGCCGTACCGGCTGGGGCAGCCGCCCGGCCCGCGCCAGCTCGGCCAGCACCAGGCCCGCGCCCAGTACGACGGAGGTGTGCACGTCGTGCCCGCAGGCGTGCGCCCGGTCGGGCACGGTCGAGCGGTACGGCACGGTCTTGGTGTCCGGGATCGGCAGCCCGTCGATGTCCGCCCGCAGCGCGAGCAGGGGCTGCCGGGGCGCGCCCGTGTCCGTACCGATGTCGCACAGGAGACCGGTGCCGACGGCCAGCACTCGCGGTTCGAGCCCGGCCCGCTCCAGCCGTTCCTTGATCGCGGCGGTCGTCCGGAACTCCTGATTCCCCAGCTCGGGGTGCATATGGAGGTCGCGCCGGAAGGCAATCAGCTCGGTGCGCAGCGTATCCGGGAGCGTCCCGGGCAGTGCGGGTTCCGCGGGCAGGTCGGCGTCGGTCTCGGGGGACATCAGTTGGTTCACCCTATGCAGCCTACGACCGGGTGACGGACAACTGTCCCTCGATCAACAAAAGTTCAGCCCGATGGGGTGAGAAAATCGGGCCGCGGACCGCATAGCCGGGACCGCGGAGGGGTAAACAGAGAGGTTCACCCGCAGCCGTACCGAAACGCCCTCTACGGCGCCGCCGCCGACGCCTCGAACCGTTTCCCCTCCCCTACGGCGCCGCCGCCGGGACGGAGGAGAGGCGGTGGACGTCGCGGGCCGTGCCCGTCACGCCGGAGAGGAAGCCCTGGGCCCGGGGGGAGGCGGTGTCGGTGAGCCAGGCCGGGTCGATGTCGCAGACGGCCACCTTCACATCGGTTCCGGCGAGCGCCAGCGGGAGGGTGTGGACGACGGTCGAGGGGAAGCTGACGATCGTACGGCCGATGGGGCCGCGGCGGGCGATGAGCTCCAGGGGGAGGTCGGGGCGGACGATCTCCAGGCCCGTCTCGACGGCCAGGCGGTGCAGCTTGTCGGTGTTCTCGCGGCGGTGCGCGAAGTAGCGGGTGGCGCCGTGGGCGCGGGCCAGGGCGGTGACCGCGCCGACGTAGCGGTCCAGGTCGACCACGCCGGTCTCGGCGAGCGAGGTGCCGACCAGGTCGGCACCGCCGGTGAGCGCGGGCGGGCCGAAGCGGGCCCGGGTCCAGGCGAAGTCGTTGGGGGTGACCAGCACGCCCGCCGGGGGTTCGACCGGCATCGAGCTGAAGACCTCGACGCTGCGGTGCCCCTCGCGGGGCGTGAGGCGGCGCCGGGCGACCGCCGAGACGGGCGCGAACACCGCGTCGCGCGGGCCGCCGCCGCGCCCGCTGCGGTGCCAGCGCACCAGGCGCTCGCCGCGGGCCAGCTGGGAGACGAACTCCATGGTCGCGGTTCCGTCGTCCACGACCACCAGCTCGCGGGCGCGGGCGAGGGTGAGCAGGAGCTGTACGTAGCGGGAGAAGGGGTCGCCGATGACGATCCGGCGGGCCCTGCGCACCGCGGGCGCGAGCGCGCCGATGGTATGGAACGGCGCCGCGGGCCCGCCGCGCGCGTCCTCCCAGCGCACGGTGAGCCCCTCCTCGCGCGCGAGCTCCGCCATGCGCCGCAGCTGCCCGCGGGTCATGGGGTCGTTCGGCGACAGGACGACCACGGTGACGCCTCCGGCTGGGGCGGCGGGGTCCGACCGGGCCTCAGCCGGCGGGCCCGGTCGGGCACCGATACCGAGAAGTACGTCCGCGCCCCGGGCCGCTTCCCCACCGGGAAAGGAAGTGGGCGCGGAAATCCCCGACCGGGCCTCCGCCGCACCCGGGTGGGGGCCGGCACCCGGGAGCACGGCGGCGCCCCGAGGCGCATCCCCGCCGGAGGCAGGAGGGGAGAGGGGAGTTCGCGGGTCCCGGGCGTCCTGGGAGCGGAGGCGGTCCTCGTACACCCACTCCAGGACGTTGAGGAGCTGGACCGGGCTCTCGACGAAGGCGAGGGTCTCCCCCGCCGCCGGGCCCGGAGGGACGTCAGGTCGGCTCACCGGTGTCCACCCCGTGTGTTCTCGTGCCCGTGTGTTCTCGTGCGGGTCCCCGCCGGAGGGCGGGCCCGCCGGACCGGCGGGGGCGTTGTCGCGTCCCCGCCGGTCCGATGCGCCGTTGTTACGGGCTTTGCTCACCGCGGGTGACCGTCAGACGGCCGCGGGCTCGCGGTCCTCGGACTCGGCGACGACGCCCGGCACTCGCCGGAGCTTCTTCATCGGGCCGAGCTCGGACTCGTAGACCTTCTTGACGCCGTCGCCGAGCGACTCCTCGATGGTGCGGATGTCGCGGACGAGGCGGGCCAGGCCCTGCGGCTCGACCGAGGCGGCCTGGTCCGAGCCCCACATGGCGCGGTCGAGGGTGATGTGGCGCTCGACGAACGCGGCGCCGAGGGCGACCGCGGCCAGCGTGGTCTGCAGGCCGGTCTCGTGGCCGGAGTAGCCGATCGGGACGTTCGGGTACTCGTCCTGGAGGGTGTTGATGACCCGCAGGTTGAGCTCCTCGGCCTTCGCCGGGTAGGTCGAAGTGGCGTGGCAGAGAAGGATGTTGTCCGAGCCGAGGACCTCCACCGCGTGGCGGATCTGCTTCGGGGTGGACATGCCGCTGGAGAGGATGATCGTGCGGCCGGTGGCGCGCAGGGCGCGCAGCAGCTCGTCGTCGGTCAGCGAGGCGGAGGCGACCTTGTGGGCGGGGAGGTCGAACTTCTCCAGGAAGGCGACGGCCTCGGTGTCCCACGGGGAGGCGAACCAGGCGATGTCCTTGGACTTGCAGTACTCGTCGATCTGGCGGTACTCGTCCTCGCCGAACTCCACGCGGTGGCGGTAGTCGATGTAGGTCATCCGGCCCCAGGGGGTGTCGCGCTCGATGTCCCACTGGTCGCGCGGGGTGCAGATCTCCGGCGTGCGCTTCTGGAACTTCACCGCGTCGCAGCCGGCCTCGGCGGCGGCGTCGATGAGCTTGAACGCGTTCTCCAGCTCGCCGTTGTGGTTGATGCCGATCTCGCCGGTGATGTAGACCGGCCGGCCCGGGCCGGCGGTCTTGTCGCCGAGGGTGCGGAGGCGGGAGGTGGTGCTCATGTGTGAGGGTTCCTTACGTCAGAGAAAAGGGCTGTACGTCAACTCGGGCTCGGTTGGCCGTACTTGACCTGGCGGGTCAGAGGGACGGGCCGAGGATCCAGGCGGCGATCTCGCGGATCGCGCCGTTGCCACCGGGGGTGGAGGTGACCGCGCGTGCGGCGCCGCGCACCACGTCGTGCGCACCGGCGACCGCGACGGGCCAGCCGACGAGGCCGAAGCACGGGAGGTCGTTCACGTCGTTGCCGACGTAGAGCACGCGCTCCGGCGCGATGCCCTGCTCCTCGCACCACTGCTTCAGTGCGAGGTCTTTCCGGTCGATTCCGTGCAGCACGGGGACCCGCAGCTTGCGGGCGCGTGCGGCGACGACCGGGTTCTGCTCCGTGGACAGGATCAGCAGGTTCAGGCCCGACTTGCGCAGGGCCGCGATGCCGAGTCCGTCGCCGCGGTGCACGGCGACCATTTCCCGTCCGTCGGAGTCGACGAGCACCCTGTCGTCCGTCTGGGTGCCGTCGAAGTCGAGTACCACCGCGTCGATGTCGTCGCGGGTGGGGAGTGCCCCGGGGCGCGGTGCGTCCAGCAGCGGGGCGAGCGCGCGGGCGCGCGCCAGGTCGTGCGGGTCGTCGACCTCGAGTACGCGCGCGGGGTCGGTGCGGACGAGTTCGGTGCGGCCGAAGAACCGGTGCCCGGCCTCGCGGAAGCCCGCGGCGTCCATCGCATAGACGGCGCCGGTCTCCAGGAGGTCCTGGGGGCGGTCCTGGCGGCGAGGGCGGAAGGACTTGTCGTGGTTGACGCCGAAGCCGCCGCTCTCTTTGGAATCCGCAGCGTCCTCGCCCTCGGCGCGGTGCTCGGCGTCGCGCCAGACGAAGCCGTGGAAGGCGGCGACGGTCAGCGCGGTGTCGGCGCCGTCCTTAAGGATGGCGGCGGCGACGCCGTCGACGTCCTCGCGGGCGATGAAGGGGCTGGTGCACTGCACGAGGAGGACGACGTCGACGGCCTTGCCGTGCATGGCCTCGTGGGCGTCCATGGCGTGCAGGACGGCGGCCTCGCTGGTGGCGGTGTCGCCGGCGATGGCGGCCGGGCGCTGCACGACGTCGGCGCCGGCGCCGCGGGCCGCCGCGGCGATGCCCGCGTCGTCGGTGGAGACGACGACGTCGGTGACGACCCGGCTGGCCAGGCACTCGCGGACGGCGCGCACGACG
>NZ_LIQY01000150.1 GCF_001418495.1 Streptomyces pathocidini
CCCGACACCTGCGCCCACACCCCGGCCACCAGCCGCTCGGCGGCGTCCCGCGGCAGTACGGTCCGCGGCATGGCGGGGCGCGCCGGGCCCCCGCCGTGCCCTGGAGCCCGTAGGTCCAGCCCGGCGAGCAGGTGTTCCGCCACGTCGGCCAGTGTGCCGCTGCGCAGCAGCAGGGTCTCGGGCAGCTCGGTGCCGAAGTCGGCCTTGACGGCGTTGCGGATGCGCACCGCCATCAGGGAGTCGAGCCCCAACTCGGTGAGCGGCACGGCGGTGTCGATGCCCTGGTCCGGGTAGCCCATGACGAGCGCGGCCCGCCGGGTCAGCCGGTCGAGCACCGCCGCCCCCGCGTCCTCCTGCGCCAGCCCGCGCAGGGCCTCGGGACCGCACCAGTCGTCGCCGCCGTCCGCCGCGCCGCGCACCAGGTCCGCGAAGAACGGCACCGCTTCGACCCCGGGGAAGGCGGCCACCACGCGCGGCACGTCGAGCCGTACGACCCCGGTGTACGGCCGCCCGGCCGTGACGAGGAGCTGGAGCGCGTCCAGCCCCTCGTCCGGCGTGATCGGGTCGATGGCCAGGCCGGTCATGTCCGGCGCGGCGCCGACCCCGGCCCACGGGCCCCAGGCGATGGACTCCCCGGGCAGGCCGCGGGCTCTGCGCTGCTGGACGAGCGCGTCGAGCCAGGCGTTGGCGGCCGCGTACGAGCTCTGGCCGGGCGAGCCGAGGAGCGCCGCGGCCGAGCTGAACACCAGCCACCAGTCGAGCTCGTGGCCCGCGGTCGCCCGGTCCAGGTGCCGGGCGCCGTCGACTTTCGGCCGGAACACCGTGTCGAGGTCCCCCGGCTGGAGTCCGCTGACGACTCCGTCGCGCAGCACGGCCGCGGCGTGGGCCACGCCGCGGAGCGCGTGCCCGGCCCGTACGGCCTCGCCGACCAGGCGGGCCGCGGTGTCCGGTTCGGCGATGTCGCCGCGTACCACCGCGACCGAGGTGCCGAGGGCGCGGAGCTCGTCGAGCGCGGCCAGGGCCTGCGGGCCGGGCGCGCGCCGCCCGTTGAGCACCAGGCGCCCCGCCCCGTGCTCGGCGAGCCGCCGGGCGGTGGCCAGCCCCAGACCACCGAGCCCGCCGGTCACGATGTACGCGGCCCCGGGCCGCGCGAAGGGCACGCGGGCCGGGGCTTTGGCGGGGCCGGGGGCAGCCGGGAGGTCCGAGTCCTCGACGGTGCCGGCGGTATGCGGGGCGGCGGGGTCCTTGTCCAGGTCGGCGCCTGCGAGGCGGGCGGTGAAGCGGGTGCCGGAGCGCCAGGCGACCTGGTCGGTGTCCGCGTCGCCGAGCAGCTCGCGCGCGAGGTCGTGCTCGGCCTCGGGGGAGCGGTCGACGTCGATCAGGCGGCAGCGCAACTGCGGCTGCTCCAGGGCGAGTACGCGTACGAGGCCGCGCAGGCAGGCGCGGTCGGGGTCGCCGGGTTCCCCGGCGCTCACCACCACGGAGCGCGTGGTGACCAGGGACAGCCGGGGTGTCCCGCCCGGGCCGGGGGCGGTCAGGTGCCGGGCCGCGTCGGCGGCGGCCAGGACGGTCTCGCGCGCGTCGAGCGCGCCGACCGGTTCGGTGAACAGCACGACGACGGCGGTGGCCGCGCTCTCCTCGGTGGCGCGCCGCCAGGCGCTCACGGTCCGGTCCAGCCGCTCGCGCCAGGTGGCGCCGTCCCGGTCGACGGCCCGTACGTCCAGCGGGGCGACGGTGACCCCGGCCCCCTCGCTTTCGAGCGCGCCCCGCAGCGCATCGGCGAACAGGGCCCCGCCGCCCGCCGCGAACCGGGCCCCGCCCTCGGCGGCCGACCGGGCGCCCTCGGTGGCGGAGCCATCGCCGGCCCCGACCGGGAGCAGCAGCCACTCCTTGCCGGCCGCGTCCCGCCGCTCGGGCGGCGCGGCCTTGTCCCACGTGATCTCGTACGCCGTCTCGCCGAGCGGCAGCGGCACCTCCCCGGCAGAAGGGGCCCGCAGTACCACTCCGGCGGCCTCGACAACGGCGTCCCCGCCGGTGTCCTCCAGCCGCAGTGTCCAGCAACTGGCCGCGGATGAAGTGTCGTTGACGGATGATGCGTGGCCCGCGGCCGGCTCGGCCGGCAGCTCGGACGCTGCCCGAGCACCGTCGCCCAGCT
Organism: Streptomyces pathocidini; assembly: GCF_001418495.1. Lineage (GTDB taxonomy): Bacteria > Actinomycetota > Actinomycetes > Streptomycetales > Streptomycetaceae > Streptomyces > Streptomyces pathocidini. The sequence goes on from NZ_LIQY01000150.1 coordinate 2,156, forward strand.
CTCCCGGAGCCGGGCGCCCCGGGGTCGTCCGGTGCGGTGCGGGCCGCGAGGGCAGTGGCCGGACGCGGCAGAGCCCGGCGACCGCCCCGGGGCGCCGCACGCGCAACTCGCCCACCGCGACGGGGATCGCGCCCTCGGGAACGGCGCCGTCCGACTCGTCCCGGCCCTCGGTCGTGGCCACGGGGGCCCGCAGACAGGCATCGAGCAGAGCGGGGTTGACCTGCCAGGGATCCGAGAGCCCGTCCGGCGCGCCGTCGTCGGGCGGCGGCAGCACGACGGTGAACGCGTCCCGCTCGGGCCCACCGGGGGCGCCGATCGCCGGGCCGTGCCCGGCGGTCCCGGCCTGGCTCTGGCCGCCGTTGGCGCCCGCGCCGTGTCCCGGACCGCGGGGCTCGGCCGCGTCGGACCCGCCGGGCGGGGCAGCCCCGGTCCAGCCGGGCCCGGTTCCGCGCGAGTCGCCGGACGGGGCCTGCTGCCGCGCGTCGCCGTCGCGCGCCGACTCGCCCGCTCGGTCCGCCGGTCGGCCTCCCGCGGAGGCCGCGCCGGCCCAGGCGGACAGGCCGGGTCGGCCGGTGTCCGCCCCCCCGGCCGCCACCGTCGCGCTCGCATGCCGTACCCACGTCCCCGCCGACGAGCGCGTGTGGATGGCGAGTTGGGCGCGCCCGGGACCGGTGGGGTCGAGGGCCGTGGTCACCGGGGTGGTGTCGGAGAGGGGCAGGAGGTGGTCCAGGGCCAGGTCGCGTACGACGAGGTCGTCCACCGGGGTCGCGAAGACCTCGGCCGCCGCCGCGAGGGCCATCTCGGCGCACGCGGCGAGGGTCAGCACCGTCGTGCCGTGCACCTGGCCCGCCGGCCGGTACCACCCGTCCGTACCCACGTCCCCGCGCCACAGCGCGCGGCGGGTGCCGGGCACGTCCACGCGGGTGCCCAGCAGCGGGTGCCCGGCCGGGCGGGCGGCGCGGCCGGCCGGGCCGCTGTCCACCCAGTGCCGTACGTGCCGCCAGGGCGCGGTGGGCAGGGCCGTCCGGCGGCCGGCCGGCCACAGCAGCTCGGGGCCGCGCTGGGCGCCCGCGGTGTGCAGGGCGGCGAGGGTGGCCCGCAGCAGCAGCGGCTCGTCGCCGTCCCGGCGCAGCGTCGGCAGGACGAGGGTGCGCCGACCGGGCGCGGCCTGCTCCAGTGTCTCGCCCACCGTCAGCGTGGCGACGGGGTGGGGCGAGACCTCCAGGAACACCGCGTGCCCGTCCTCGGCCGCCGCGGCCACCGCCTGGCGCATCCGCACCGGGCGGCGGGTGTTGCCGCACCAGTAGTCCGCGTCGGGGCACGGCGTCCGGCGCGGGTCGTCGTACACCGTCCCGTACCAGGGGAGGGCGGGTTCGCGGCCGGGGATGTCCGCGAACGCCGCCCGCAGCTCCGGCAGCAGGGGGTCCACGGCGGGCGAGTGCCCCGCGGCGCCGACCTGGAGGAGGCGGGCGGGGTGCCCGGCCTCCTCCAGGTCGGCGACGAGCCGGCCGACGGCCTCCGCAGGGCCGGTCACCGTGCACCGCTGGGGTGAGGCGTCCACCGCGACCTCGACCCCGGGGTGCCTGGCGAGCACCTCGGCCCGTGCGTCCAGCGGCAGTTCGACCGCCGCCATGGCCCCGGTGCGCTTCGCGTCGATGCCCCCGAGCAGCACCGAGCGACGGAGCATGATGCGCAGGCCGTCCACCGGTTCGAGCGCCCCGGCCACGACCGCCGCGGCCACCTCGCCCATGGAGTGACCGATGACGGCGGCGGGCTCCACGCCGTAGGCCCGCCAGGTGTCCGCGAGTGCCAACTGGAGCCCGAACAAGGGGGGTTGGACGCTCTCCACGGCGTCGAGCGGCACCCCGTTGGTGATCATCTCGCTCAGGGGCGTGCCCGCTTCGGCCGCGAAGAGCGGGTCGAGCCCGCCGACGGCGGCGGCGAACGCGGGGTCCTCGGCGAGCAGCCGGCGGCCCATGCCCTCCCACTGCGAGCCGTACCCGGAGAACACGAACACCGGCCCCAGGCCGCTGACTTGGCCGCCCGGATCCGAAGCGGCGTCCGCCGCGTCGGACGCGTCGGGTACGGGGGCCGGGTGCGGGCCCACGACGCCAGGGGTGCGCCGGTTCTGCGCCAGCGCGCGCAGCGCCTCGGCCACGCTCTCCCGGCCCCGGCCCACCACCGCGGCGGAGACGGGGCCGTGCCGGCGGTGGCCGAGCGTGTGGGCCACGTCCTCCAGCGGCGTGCGCAGCCCGGCGGGGGCCATCAGCCAGTCCGCGAGACCCTGCGCGGCGTCCCCCAGCCGCTCGGCCGAGCGAGCGGAGAGGACGAGCGCGCAGGGCTCGCCCGCGTCCGGCTCCCGCCCGGCCCGCGAGAACGCGCCGGTGCGAGGGGAAGTTCCCGCCCACTGGAGCGCCTCCGTACCCGAGGCCGTCTCGAGCCGCGCCGCCGCCTCGGCTCCCGGATCCGCCTCGGCCCGCGGATCCGCTTCGGTGTGCGCCGCGGCCGGCGGCCGTACGGCGCCGTGCCCGGCCGCGTCCTCCGGCACGAACTCCTCCAGCACCGCATGCGCGTTGGTGCCGCCGAAGCCGAAGGCGGACACCCCGGCCAGCGCGGGCCGCCCCCCGTCCCCGGGCCACGGCTCGGTCCGGCCCACCACGCGCAGCCGGGACCCGTCGAAGTCGATGTGCGGGTTGGGTTCGCGGAAGTGCAGGCTGCGCGGCAGGGTGCGGTGCTGCAGCGCCAGTACGGTCTTGATGACGCCGGTGATGCCCGCCGCGCCCTCCAGATGCCCGAGGTTGCTCTTCACCGAGCCGATCAACAGTGGCCGCTCCGCGGGGCGTTGCTCACCCAGCACCGCGCCCAGCGCCCCCGCCTCGATCGGGTCGCCGAGCAGCGTGCCGGTGCCATGGGCCTCGACGTAGTCCACGTCGGCGCCCGCCACCCCCGCGTCGCGCAGCGCCGCCCGCAGCAGCGCCTGCTGCGCCACCGGGTTCGGCGCGACCAGGCCCGCCGACCGCCCGTCGGAGTTGACGGCCGTGCCGCGGACCACCGCCCGGACCGGGTCCCCGTCGCGCAGCGCGTCCGCCAGCCGCTTGAGCACCACCACGCCGCACCCCTCGCCGCGCGCGATGCCGTCGGCCGCCGCGTCGAAGGCCTTGCACCGGCCGTCCGCGGCCAACACGCCCACCTGGTCGAATCCGGCCGTGACCATGGGGGAGAGCAGCAGGTTGACCCCGGCGGCCAGCGCCGTGTCGCACTCCCCGGCCCGCAGCCCGCGGCACGCCTGGTGCAACGCCACGAGCGAGGACGAGCAGGCCGTGTCGACCGTGATGCTCGGCCCGCGCAGATCGAGGGCGTACGAGATGCGGTTGGCCGCGATGGAGCCGGCCGCGCCGGTGCCGGTCCACTCGGTGGCGCGGGCCGGATCGGCTGCCGTCAGCAACCCGTACTCGAGCGAGCTGAGTCCGACGAACACCCCTGTCGCGCTGGACCGCAGGGCGGCCGCCGCCAGGCCCGCGTTGTCCAGCGCCTCGCACGCCACCTCCAGCAGCAGCCGCTGCTGAGGGTCCATCAACTGCGCCTCGCGCGGCGTGATACCGAAGAACTCGGCGTCGAACCCGGCCACGTCGTCCAGGAACGCGCCCCACCGGGTCGTACGGGCCAGGGCCGCGGCGGTGGCCGCCGAGCCGTCGTCGAAGTCCCGCCAGCGCTCGGCCGGCACCTCGCCGATCGCGTCCCCGTCCGCCATGAGGAAGTCCCAGAAGGCGTCAGGGCCTTCGATACCGCCGGGCAGTCGGCAGCCGACACCCACGACGGCGATGGCGCCCGAACCCGCCGGGTCCCCGGAGGCCCCCCGTACAGCCCGGGCGGACCCTTCCCCCGGGCGGCTCTCCGAGTCCCCGAACAGGTGGCGTACGAGGGCGTCGATGCTGGGGTTCTGCCACAGCAGGGTGGTCGGCAGGGACCGGCCCAGGGCCGCCTCCAGCTCGCCGGAGATGGCGACCGCGTCGCGCGAGGACAGCCCGTACTCGGCCAGCGGCCGGTCGGGGGCGATCTCCTCGGGCGCGATCCGGCAGGCCTCCGAGACCAGGCGGGTCAACAGGCCGCGGATCCGGGCACTTTGACCGGCCTGCTCGCCGCGCTCGGCGTGTTCCGGAGAGTCCGTCATGCCGGCTCTCCCGCCGGGGCCGGGCCCTGGCCGGCCGGCCCCGACCAGGCGCCCGCCAGGTACTGGCTGCGGCAGGCGCTGCGCGCGATCTTGCCGCTGCTGGTCCGCGGCACCGTGCCCGGTGGCGCGAGGACGAAGTCGTGTACGGCCGTACCGTGCCCGGTCGCCACGGCGTCCCGTACGGCGCGGGCCACGGCGCTGTGGTGGGTGGCCGGGTCGGTGAGGTCCCTGGCGTGCTCGGCGACGACGACCAGCCGCTCCTGCCCGTCGACGGTCAACGCGAAGGCGGCCACGTGGTCGTAGCGGATGAGCGCGTGCGCCCCCTGCACGGTGGCTTCGATGTCGTGCGGGTAGTGGTTCGTCCCGTCGACGATGATCAGGTCCTTGATCCGGCCCGTGATGTACAGCTCGCCGTCGTGGAACACCCCGAGGTCGCCGGTGCGCAGCCAGGTGCCGTCCGAGGGCCCGTCCGTGTCCAGCACGGCCCCGAACGCGGCCGCGCTGCGCTCGGGGTTGCGCCAGTAGCCGCGCGCGATGTTGGGGCCGCGCAGCCAGATCTCGCCCACCTCGCCGTCCGGCAGGCGGCGCCCCGCCTCGGGCTCGGCGACGGCCGCCTCCTGGCCCACCGGCCGCCCGCAGGCGGCGAGTTGGATCGCTCCGCCCAAGGAGCCCGTGGTGACGGGCCGCGCCTTGCCGAGCCCCAGCAGCTCGCGGTCGAACGCGGTGATCCGGGGCGCCCGCGCTCTTGGCGTGGTGGCGACGAAGACGGTGGCCTCGGCCAGACCGTAGGAAGGGCGCACGGTCTCCGGCCGCGTCCCGCAGCCCGCGAAGGCCTGGTGGAACCGGGTGAGGGTTTCGGCCCGCACCGGCTCACTCCCGTTGATCATCACCGCCACGCGCCCGAGCGCGAGCCCGGCGCGGTCCTCCTCGCGAATGCGCCGGGCGCAGTAGTCGTACGCGAAGTTGGGGGCCGCCGTGAGGGCTCCCGGGTAGTCGGTGAGCGCGCGGAGCCAGCGGATCGGCTGCTGGACGAAGGCCAGCGAGTCCATGAACACCGAGTGCATCCCGCCGACCACCGGGAGGGCCAGGGTGCAGATCAGCCCCATGTCGTGGAAGAGCGGCAGCCAGGACACCGCGCAGTTCCGGTTGCGGTCGAGGCCGTACACCTGGAGCGCCTGCCGCACGTTCGCCATGACGTTGGTGTGGGAGATCTCCACGCCCGAGGGGTCGCGGGTCGCTCCGGAGGTGTACTGGAGGTAGGCGAGATCCTGCGGCCGCAACCGCGGTGGGATCAGCTCCTGGGCGGCGTTCGCCGCGGCCTCCGCGAGTTCGGGTCCGTCGACGGCGATCGTGCGCGGCCTGCCGGGGATGCGCCGGCCGGCGCAGAAGTCGGCGATGGAGGCCCGGTTCGCGCTCGTGGTGAGCAGACACGCCGGGCTCGCGTTCGTGAGGGCGGAGACGAGCCGGTCGTCGTGGCCGAGGATCCCGGGTGGGAACAGCGGCACCGCGACGGCGCCCGCCCGGAGCGCCGCCAGAAAGCCGACCACGTATTCGAGCCCCGAGGGCGCGAGCACCGCGGCGCGCTCCCCGGTGGCCCCGGCCCTGGCCAGCACCCCGGCCATCGCCTCGACGCGCCGGTCGAGTTCGGCCCACGAGAGGGTGTGGCGCCGTCCGGCGGGGTCGGCCGCGAAGTCGAGGAAGGTGAACGCGGGGTCGTCCGGAGTCAGCGCCGCGTTCCGTGCCAGACGGCCGACGAGGGTCTCCTCGTCGGCGGGGGAGAACCGTGCGGGCACGGGGCCGCCATCAATGCTTGCGGACATGCTGACTGCACCCTCCGGTGAGCGTCCCGCCATGGCATCCGGCTCCGTACGCAGGCACGGGGAGCGGAAGTCGCCATCGTCGAGAATTTACCTTCCGGACATTAAGGGCGGCTTTAGGGTGAGTCAAACACCTTGGGCATATGCTGATGCTAAATGCCAGGTTTCGAACCGAGGTGCGAATTCATGCGCATGCGCGGACCCCGCCCGGTGCGGCATGGGAAAGACGCCGCCTCAGGAGATGGCCGTGGACAGGGAGTTGAGTCGGCGAGCCGCCGTCCGGGGGAATTCGGAATTCTTCTGGCGCTCGCTTTCGCGGCCTTCATGACGTGCCTGGACAACACCGTTGTCAACGTCGCCCTGCCCCGCATCCAGCAGAGCCTCCGGCTCGACCTGCCCGACCTGGAGTGGGTGGCGGCCGCGTACCCCCTGACCTTCGCCGCGCTGCTGCTCACCGGCGGCCGCTCGGCGGACATCTGGGGTCGCCGGCCCACGCTGCTGACGGGGCTCGCGCTCTTCACCGCGGCCTCGCTGCTGTGCGGGCTCGCGCGCAGCGGGCCCGTGCTGATCGCCTTCCGCGGCCTCCAGGGGGTCGGCGCGGCGTTGGTCATGCCGGCCTCGCTCGCCGTGCTGGCCCGCGACCTCGGGCCCCGCGCACGGGCCGCGGGGATCGCCGTCTGGATGTCCGCCCTGGCACTCGCGCTCGCCCTCGGCCCGGTCCTCGGCGGCCTCATCAGCCAGCACTGGGGCTGGGGTTGGATCTTCGCGATCAATGTCCCGTTCGGTGTACTGGCGGCGGTCACCGTGGCGAGGGCGCTGCCGCGCGGCGGCCGTACGGTGCCGGGCCGCGGTCTCGTACGGGCGGTGGCGCTCGCCGGGCGGTTCGACCCGCTCGGCACGGGCCTGTCGTGCCTGGCCGCCGGTGCCTGCGCGTTCGGGCTGATCGAGGGGGTGCGACTGGGGCTCGTCCCGGCGGTGGCGGTCTTCGCGGCCTCCGCGCTGGCGCTGGCGCTGTTCGTGTGGCGCCAACACGCCGCGCGTACGCCCATGGTGGACCTCACGCTCTTCCGTGACCGGGTCTTCGCCGGGGGGCTCGCCGCCCAGGTGCTGTGGGGGCTCGGCGTCAACGGGGTGCTGTTCCTGACCGCGCTGTTCCTGCAGCGGGTGTTGGGGCTGACGCCGACCGAGGCGGGGCTGGCCTTCACCCCGGTCGCCCTGTTCCTGATCCTCGCAACACCGCTCGTTCCCGTACTGGTTCGGGTCCTCGGGGCCCATCGGGCCTGTGCGGGCGGGCTGTTGACCGTGGCGGCCGGGCTGCTGGCGCTCGCGCGGGTCGGGGCGGGCGCGAGTCCGCTCGACCTGCTGCCCGGCCTCGTCGCGATCGGCGCGGGCTCGGCCCTGACGGTGCCGTTGACCGAGAGGACGCTGGACGCGTCGCCCGATGAGGTCTCGGGCGCGACTTCGGGAGTGGTGAGCGCGGCGCGCGAGTTCGCCGGGCTGCTGGGAATTGCCGTACTGGGCGCGATCGTCGCCCACCGGCAGAATACGGAAAGCGACAGCAAGGGCGCGTCGGCCGCATTTGTCGAGGGATATCAATCGGGGCTTCTGGTGGCTTCCGTGTTTGTGGCGATCGGCGCGGTCGTGGCCGCCGTCAGTTTGCGGCCAGCCCCTCTCGCTGAATCCCGGAAAAACGATGGATGAGGTCGTCGGGAATCAATTGCGTGAATTCGAGAAGGCGGAATGGCGGCCATTGATGGCCTGATGGGGGCGTACGCGGGGGCATGCGGGAGCGAATTGACGGTGGTACAGCAGGGGCGCGAGTTTCGTGCTCCTGAATACTAGTAGGACTTATTGGGGCCCTCTTGAAGGGGCTATGCCATGGTGCTTTGCTCATTGCATCAACACCGGCGGGCCGCCCATACCTCCCGGGGGAGTTTCGACAGGCGGCTCGCCATTCTTTTCCCGTCAGGGGAAAGCCGGGCTAGGCCGAACTGTCGTTATGGGCAGGCTCCTCCGTGGGGGACGGAAACCACCAGTCGGCGCCGTTCCCCGGCGCCGACTGGTGCGGCTCGCGACTGTCGGACCAAAGGAGCATCAGTCATGCGAGCTACCCGTAGGCGGAAGCTATCCGCCCTTCTCGCCTCCGCCGCCGTGGCCGTGGGCCTGGCTCTCGTTCCCACCAACGCTCATGCCGTGCAGTTCGTGCCATGCAGTGAAACGGCCCTGGTGAACGCCATCGATGCCGCCAACTTGATGGGCGGGGACAACCTGGCCCTGACCCCGGGCTGCACGTACCGCCTGACCCAAGCCCACGGCGACGGCGTCAACGGACCGACCGGGCTGCCGGATATCACCACACCCATCTCGATGTCGGGGCTGGGGACCGAAATCACCCGGGCCGCGGGTGCTCCGGCCTTCCGGATCCTGGAGGTCAACGGCAGCAGTTACGGGGGGGACGGCAACCTCGTCCTCAACGCTATCACCGTGGGAGGTGGCAGCGCCCCGTTCCCCAACGTCGGCGGCGGCATCGCCAACCTGGGCGGCGTCGTACAGCTCAACGCTGTTACCTTGAGTGACAACACGGCTACGGCCGGGGGCGCTCTCTACAACGACATCGGGGCGACGGTCTTCGTTGCCGGCTTCGTACTCCGCAATACGGCCACAACCGGCGGTGGCATCTACAGGAACTCCGGCGCAGTGTCGATCACACCCGTCGCCACTATCTTCGCCAACAACTTCCCGGACAACTGTGCCCCGCCCAACAGCGTGCCGCTCTGCCCCGCCTGACGCATCCTGACCCCCGCGCACGCCGTTGGGTCGCAACCCCCTGGCCGGCGGGCGGCGTGCGCGGGACCGCGGTGCCGGTGCCCACAGCAGCCGGGGCATCGGCACCGCCCGGCCGGCCCCGCCGCACGGTCCACGGCCGTACGCCAGACCGCCAACTCCCTGACGTACAGCCCGGGATCCGCCCCGTCCAGGAGGGGAGGACGGGATTGCGGGGCCGCCACACCAGCGGGCCCCGGCCGAGGTCATCCCCACGGTCGGCCGGGGCCCGCGACCATGCGCCGGCCCGCGGCCGGCCGGCGGCCCCGAAAAACCGGTTGGCAGGTCGGGACGGCCGGTCTAGGGTCCGCAGGGAAAACAGCGGGCCCGGAGCGCCGAAGCAGCGGGCCGCCGCTGGAACCTAAGCAGCGGGCTACCGCTGGAGTACCGAAGCAGCAACACCCCAGGCACCACCGAAGCAACGCCGTTGAGAGAACAGGAGGTGAGGACCGATGACTGCCACCGCGCCGGGCGCTGCCCGCACTCGCCAGCTCATCACTCCCACCCCTGTGGCCTCCGGCTGAGCCAACGCTTCGCGCGCCGCGAGCGCGCCCGCCTCCGGAGAGCCACCCTCCGAAGGGCCTCCCTTGTCCAACCCGCTCAACTCCTCACACCGGATCGACTCCGCGCTCACTCCCTACGGTTGGGACGACGGCTTCGCGGCCGACTTCACCCCGCACGGGGAACAGGGCCTGCTACCCGGCCGGGTGGTCCGCGTGGACCGCGGCCTGGCCGATGTCGTGACCCCCTTCGGCGCGGTCCGCGCCGACACCTCGCTCGTCACCCCCCGCGACCCGGTGAAGACCATCTGCACCGGCGACTGGGCGGCCGTCGACCCCGACGGCGCGCCACCGCTCGTACGGGCGCTGCTGCCGCGCCGTACCGCCTTCCTGCGGTCCGGGTCCTCCAAGCAGTCGCTGGGGCAGGTCCTGGCGGCAAACGTCGACCACGCGATCGTCGCGGTCTCGCTCGCCGCAGAGCTGGACCTCGGGCGGATCGAGCGGTTCCTCGCCCTCGCGTGGGAGTCCGGCGCGCAACCGCTCGTCGTACTCACCAAGGCCGACCTGGTGCCGGACGCCACCGGGCTCTCGTACCTCGTCTCCGACGTCGAGGCCGCCGCGCCCGGCGCGCGGGTGCTGGCCGTCAGCGCCGCCACCGGCGAGGGCGTCGACGACCTCGCGTCCGAGGTCCGCGGCGGTACGAGCGTGCTGCTCGGTCAGTCCGGCGCGGGCAAGTCCACG